>NZ_JAPCIZ010000067.1:0-22196 GCF_027707725.1 Aeromonas sp. QDB25
ACCTTAGACCGCGCAAATGTTTGGATTTCAGGCAACCGCAGATCGTGTTTGATGAACTACGACAGGTTGCTTGATTTGGCGGGTGTTGCACTTCGGAGTTGAATTCGCGATCTCCTTGGCGGAGAACTCCTGCTCGTGGCTTTCGTTGTAATCCTTCGGGTAGTCGTTCTTGTACTCCTCGATGGGGGGCAGACCGACCGATTGCGGGGTATCGCGCATCACGAAGAAGGCGATCACCGCGATGGCCGCCGCCGCCGCCGCAGGCACATAGAAGGCGCTTCGCCAGTCGTTGAACCAGCCCATGCCGAGGATGAACAGGGGGCCTATCATGCCGCCGCCCACGTTGTGGGCCACGTTCCAGACCGAGACGATCTCACCCCGCTCCTTCTGTGACCACCAGTGCACCATGGTACGGCCGCAGGGGGGCCAGCCCATGCCCTGTGTCCAGCCGTTCAGGAACAGGAGCACGAACATGATGCCAATGCTGGAGGTAGCCCAGTGCATGGTCCCCATCATGAACATGATGCCTGCCGAGAGCAGCAGACCGGCGGAGAGGAAGTAGCGCGCGTTGGATCTGTCCGACACGTTCCCCATCAGGAATTTGGAGAGACCGTAGGCGATGGAGACCCCGGAGAGGGCCAGACCCAGATCCCCGCGGGAGAAGCCCTGCTCGATGAGGTAGGGCATCGCCAGACTGAAGTTTTTCCGTACCAGGTAGTAACCCGCATACCCGAAGAAGATCCCGAAGAACACCTGCCAACGCATGCGCTTGTAGAAGGGATCCACCTTGTCGGCCGGCAGCCGGTCGATATGGGGTGCAGGCCTGAAGAGACTAAGCATGTTCTGCTTCCTTTTATTGTTGTTCTGGGCGGTTGAGGACGCCCCGCTCATGCCGGCGATCAGACGCGTCTTGATTCGCAAGCGAGCCTATTGTGCTCATTTGTGAACATTTAATCTGTGATGAGCGCTAAATTATTGCAGTTTTATTACAAAAATTGTGACGCTGTGAGTGAACACGCATCCAGGGTCAGCCCACGCATGGCGTGACTTTCGGCTACTCACTAAGGAGTAATATGGCCGACAACTGTTGCTTTTCGTCACATTTTCTTAGCAATGAATGGGATCTTGCCCACATTTCCGGTGGCGGGGGTATGGTGAATTGACGCAGAAGGTTTATTTTCTCTCTCGTCCAAGAACGAGCGCAAACGAGCATAACGTTTGCGCAAGCTCAAAAAACAAGAAGAAACGTTTTCGGGCGCAATGAATGGGAATGAAAGATAACAAAACGGAACATCAAACCTACTCTGGGTGGATATAAGGAATAACAACTATGAGCATACAAAGACCCAATACCCTGCTTGGCGAGTGCCTCGCCGAGTTTATCGGCACCGGCCTGCTGATCTTCTTCGGTGTCGGCTGCGTGGCCGCCCTGGTGCTGGCTGGCGCCAACTTCGGGCAATGGGAAATCTCCATTACCTGGGGCCTGGGTGTCGCCATCGCCATCTATGTCAGCGGTGGCATCTCCGGTGCCCACCTCAACCCTGCCGTGACCCTGGCACTGATGACCTTCTGCGGCTTTGACAAGCGCAAGGTGGTGCCCTTCATCATCGCCCAGATAGCCGGGGCATTCGCCTCCGCCGCCCTGGTCTACGCCCTCTACAGCAACCTGTTCACCCAGTGGGAGCTGACCCACAACGTGGTGCGCGGCAGCGTCGAGAGCCTCGGCACCGCAGGCATCTTCTCCACCTACCCCAATGCCCTGCTCTCCAACATGCAGGCTTTCGCGGTCGAGATGGTGATCACCGCCGTCCTGATGCTGGGCATCATGGCACTGGGTGACAACAACAACGGCGCCCCCAAAGGCTTCGCCGCCGCCCTGCTCATCGGCATCCTGATCGCGGTGATCGGCGCCTCCCTCGGCCCCTTGACCGGCTTTGCCATGAACCCGGCCCGTGATTTCGGCCCCAAACTGTTCGCCTTCGTGGCTGGCTGGGGTGACGTGGCCCTGACCGGTGGTCGTGACAACCCCTACTTCTGGGTCCCCATCCTTGGCCCCATCGTCGGCGCCCAGATCGGTACCGCCCTGTATGTGAAAGTGCTGGCTCCCTGCGTCCCGGGCAACCGCGTCGCCACCGAAGAAGCCTCCAAGCTGTCTAACAAAGAAGAGGCCGCCGCCTGAGAGCGGCCCTCCCCAACGTGTAACAACGTGGAAAATAAAAACGTGGAGAACATCATGTCTGCTGAAAAGAAATTTGTCGTTGCGCTGGACCAGGGCACCACCTCCTCCCGTGCCATTGTCTTCGATCAGGACGCCAACATAGTCGCGACCTCCCAGCGCGAATTCACCCAGCACTACCCGAAAGCGGGCTGGGTCGAGCACGACCCCATGGAGATCTGGGCGACCCAGTCCTCCGTCTTCACCGAAGTGCTGGCCAAGAGCGGCCTGCACAGCGAGCAGATCGCCGCCATCGGCATCACCAACCAGCGTGAAACCACCGTCGTCTGGGAAAAGGCCACCGGCAAGCCCATCTACAACGCCATCGTCTGGCAGTGCCGCCGTACCGCCGCCATCTGTGAAGAACTGAAAGCGCGCGGCCTGGAAGAGTACGTGCGTGAAAACACCGGTCTGGTGCTGGATGCCTACTTCTCCGGCACCAAGGTGAAGTGGATCCTGGACAACGTGGAAGGGGCCCGGGAGAAGGCAATGAACGGCGAGCTCTTGTTCGGCACCATCGACACCTGGCTGGTGTGGAAGATGACCAACGGCGAGGTGCACGTCACCGACCCGACCAACGCCTCACGCACCATGCTCTACAACATCCGCGACCTGAAGTGGGATGAGCGCATGCTGGACGAGCTGGGCATCCCCGCCTCCATGCTGCCGCAAGTCAAACCCTCCTCCGAGGTCTATGGCTACACCACCCGTGGCGGCGGCGCCCGCATCCCCATCGCCGGTATCGCCGGTGACCAGCAGTCCGCCCTGTTCGGCCAGCTCTGCTTCGAAAAAGGGATGGCCAAGAACACCTACGGTACCGGCTGCTTCATGCTGATGAACACCGGCACCGAGCCGGTTCGCTCCAGCAACGGCCTGCTGACCACGGTCGCCATCGGCCCGAAAGGGGAAGTGAACTACGCACTGGAAGGGGCGGTCTTCATGGGCGGCGCCACCATCCAGTGGCTGCGCGATGAGCTCAAGATCATCCACGATGCCCGCGATACCGACTACTTCGCGAGCAAGGTAGGCGACACCAACGGCGTCTACCTGGTGCCGGCCTTCGTGGGCCTGGGCGCCCCCTACTGGGATCCGTATGCTCGCGGCACCATGGTCGGCCTGACCCGTGGCGCCAACCGCAACCACATCATCCGCGCTGCGCTGGAATCCATCGCCTACCAGAGCCGCGACGTACTGGATGCCATGCAGCAGGACTCCGGCATCAAGCTGGCGGCCCTCAAGGTGGACGGCGGCGCCGTGGCCAACGACTTCCTGATGCAGTTCCAGGCTGACATGATGCACACCCCTGTGGTGCGTCCGACCCGCATCGAGACCACCGCCATGGGCGCCGCCTTCCTGGCCGGCCTCGCCGTGGGCTTCTGGAAGAGCTCCGAAGAGCTGGAAGACAAGTTCAGCGTGGACCGCGAGTTCATTCCGCAGATGGACCGCGACGATCGCGCCAAGCGCTACAGCGGCTGGAAGAAGGCGGTGGAACGCTCACGCCGCTGGGCCGAAGAGGAGTGATGGGGTAACCGACGCATCCTTGAGATGAAAAAAGCAAAGAGGCCGACAGCGATGTCGGCCTCTTTATATTGGCGCTCGCAAGCCCCTCGGCCCCCTCCCCTTGAGGAGTGGGAAAAGATGGCCCCTCCCTCTCGTGGAGGGGAAGGGTGGGAGGGGATTGGCCCTGTCGGAACACGCCTAGAGCGCGTGGTTGCCGAGCTGCTCTTTCAGGAAATCGAGCCAGACCCGCAGCCGGATGTCCCGCTGGGCATCGGAGTAGAAGACCGCATGGATGGGGCGCGAAGCGCCGCTGTTGCTGCGGGCCAGCACCTCCACCAGCGCCCCGCTCGCCCTGTCATCCCCTGTCATGAAGTCCGACAGGCAGACGATCCCCTGCCCCGCCAGCGCCAGCTGACGTAAGGTTTCCCCGCTGCTGGCCCGCAGGGTCGGGGTGATGGCGAACCTGTCCCCCTGCTCCTCGCTCAATAGGGGCCAATGATTGAGGTGATCGGGGTGCAAAAAACCGAGCAGCTCGTGGCCAGCCAGCAAGTCAGCCGGCTGGCGCGGGGTACCGCGTGCCTTCAGATAGTCGGGGGAGGCCAGCAGCCGCAGCCGCGAGCGGCCCAGCGGCAGGGCCCGCAGGGAGGAGTCCGTCAGCTCGCCGATGCGAATGGCCATGTCCACCCGCCGCTCCATCAGGTTGATGAAGCCCTCTGAGCTGTGCAGTTGCAGCTCGATGGCGGGGTAGCGGCAGCGAAACTCGCCGATGATGGGCACCAATCTATGCAGGATGAAGGGGGTGGCGGCGTCCACCCGCAATATGCCCTCCGGCTGCTCCCGGCGCATCAGCAGCAACCCTTCCGCCTCGCTCATCTCGGTCAGGATCTTCACCGCCCGCTGATAGAACCAGCTCCCCTCCTCGGTCAGGCTGACCCGCCTCGTGGTGCGGTTGAGGAGCACGGTGGCGAGCTTCTCTTCGAGGCGCTTGATGCCGCGGCTCACCACGGAGTTGTCCATGCCGAGATTCTCCGCCGCCTGGCGAAAGCTGCCCGCCTCCACCACCGCCACAAACAGGGTCAATTCATCGGAATGGGTCTTCATTGTTGTCATCCTGGCAAGAGTAATGGGTCTTTATAGGTACAATGGCCGGGAGTTGGCAAGACAGGCGTCGCTTCGTATCGTGACGCACCACCTGTTTTATCTGCGCCCTTGCCAGTACAATGCCGCCAACCGGCACCGTATGGCGCCACACCATGACAGGGACGATCCATGACATTCGACAACAGGCTGGCCGCCGCCCATCGGGAGCTGACCGAGAAGGGGGTGCAAACGCTCAACTACAACCCGCCGATCATCTGGCTGCTGCGAAAGGCGGGGTTCACCATCAGGCCGCCCCACTACGAACGCTTTATGATCAACGTTCTTGCCCTGGGACTCCCCATCGGCGCTATCTGGGGGGTGTTGATGTGGTGCCTCGGCTGGCAGGATGAGGTGAGCCTGGGGTTTGCCCTGCGCCAGAGCCTGCTGTTTGGCATCGGGCTCGGTCTGCTGATGGGGACCTGGTTCTGGTTTCGGCGCAAGCGGCTCAAGCTGACCCCCTGGGACGCCTTGCCCCACTCCACAAGCCCCACGCAAAAACGCTGACAACCGAAATAATCACCGACAAGGAGAGCCCATGACCAGGGCCCATGAAAAACTGAACTATGTGGAGTTTGCGGCCAGGGATCTTGCCGCCACCAAGGCCTTCTTCACCGCCGCCTTTGGCTGGCAGTTTGCCGACTACGGCCCCGATTATTGCGCCTTCGAGGGAGAAGGGCTGGATGGCGGCTTCTACCGCGCCGAACTGTGCAGCCAGAGTGCTCAGGGCGGGGCGCTCCTGGTGTTCTACAGCGCCGATATCGAGTCGACCCAGAGCAAGGTAGCCGGCGCAGGGGGCACCATAGTGCGCCCCCTGTTCGATTTTCCCGGTGGCCGCCGCTTTCACTTTGTCGAGCCCAGCGGCAATGAATTTGCGGTCTGGTCCGAACCGGCCAGCGCCTGATAATACTCCGCCCTCCCCCTGGCCCACCTGCACCACGACCAGCCATGGGGAGGCCACATTGCTGCACTCACCTCAATAGTGTTTTGCGACTGCTGCCCTGTATCCCCCAGTCTGGGGCGGGCATACTGACTCCCGTCTTAACGAGGAGGTTCAGATGCCATCCCCCCTGATTGTGATTGCCCAGCTTGACGCCAAACCCGAATTCGCCGCCCAGTTTCGAGCCGCCCTCGAGCCGCTGATCGCCGCTACCCTGCAAGAGCCAGGGTGCCTTCGCTACCAGTTGCATCAGAGCCTGGAGAGCCCCCATAGCTGGATGCTGTACGAGGAGTGGGAGAGTGAAGCCGCCCTGCTCGCCCACCAGCAGCAGCCCCACTACATCGCCTTTGCCAGCCTCGCCTCCCCCTGGTTTGCCAACCGGGTCGTGAGCCGCTACCGGCGCGCCTGACTGCCTCCGCCCTCGGCGCAGGCAAAGCCCATCATTTGAGCGTAGAAACACTAACCTGAGGAATTTGATGATGAAGATGCCCAACCTGGGTCTTGGAACCTTCCGCCTGAAAGATCAGCCACTTCGCGACTCCCTGCTCCAGGGGCTGGAACTTGGCTACCGCCATATCGACACCGCCCAGATCTATGACAACGAGGCCGAAGTCGGCCAGTTGATGAGCGAGAGTGGCGTGCCCCGCCAGGATATTTACCTGACCACCAAGGTGTGGACCAGCGAGTTCGGTCCGGGCAAGGTGATCCCGAGCCTGGAAGTGAGCCTGGAAAAACTCAGCACCGACTATCTGGATCTGGCGCTCATTCACTGGCCCTCCCCCCAGGATGAGGTGCCGATGGCGGTCTATCTGGAGCAGCTCGCCGAGGCCAAAGCCCGGGGCCTGACCCGGGAGATCGGGGTCTCCAACTTCACCGTGGCCCAGCTTAAAGAAGCCATCAAGATTTTGGGGCCGGGCGCCATCGCCCACCAGCAGGTGGAGATCCACCCCCTGCTGCAAAACCGCAAGGTGGTGGAGTTCTGCCAGGCCCACGGCATCGCCATCACCGCCTATATGCCACTCGCCTATGGCAAGGTGCTCACCGAGCCGCTGCTGATGGAGATCGGCAAGCGCCACGGCGTCTCGGCAGCCCAGGTGTCCCTGGCCTGGCTGCTGGCCCAGGGCATGACGGTGATCCCGAGCTCTACCAAACGGGAGAATCTGGCCGCCAACCTGGCTGCGCTGAAGGTGCAACTCAGTCGCGATGAGATGGCCGCCATCGCCACCCTGGATCGGGGTGAGCGCTGCGCCAACCCGGACTTTGCGCCGAATTGGGATTAAACCATGGCCTCTCGATTTGGCGGTGGATAGCGGCGACCCTCACGAACAGACTGCAACCACGGGCTATCCCCTCTCCCTATGGGAGAGGGTGAGGGCAGGCTCTTCTATTCAGGTCATCAGGCCTTCAACCAGATAGCCCCCTCATCCCCAGCCCTTCTCCCGCAAGGGGAGAAGGGAGCAAAGAAAACCCGACACCATCGACGAGAACCTGAGCGGGAGGCACTGTGCCTCCCGTTTTTTTGTCTCAATACCGGGCGCGACTGCCACCTTCCCTTGCCCTTTCCTCTTTGTGCCCCTGCCTTTTTGTCCCCAGCTTCCTCTATACGCCTTGCCTCTATACGCCTTGCCTCTACAGGCTTTGCCTCTGCATTCACTTGTGCTGCATGGCCGTGTGTGTCTCGCGGCCTCGCCCACTCCCGGAACCCCATTTCACGGCCCCATTGCTGCTGATTTGGCAAAAGTAATTTGACGTTGCCGTCATTTTTACCAACAAACACCCTCGGCATACTGGCGCCATTCTCCCGTCGGGAGTCCCAATCCAAGGAGTTGTTATGCCACTGGCGTTATTTGCCCTCACTTTAAGTGCCTTTGCCATAGGCACCACCGAATTCGTGATCGTGGGGCTCATCCCCACCATCGCCGAGCAGCTCAATGTCTCGCTCCCCTCGGCAGGCCTCCTGGTCAGCCTCTATGCCCTTGGGGTGGCCATCGGCGCCCCCGTGCTCACGGCGCTTACCGGCAAGCTGCCGCGCAAGTGGCTGCTGGTGGGGCTGATGGCCCTCTTCACCGTCGGCAACCTGCTGGCCTGGCAGGCCCCCGGGTACGAGAGCCTGATTGTGGCCCGCATCCTCACCGGGCTGGCCCACGGGGTCTTCTTCTCGGTAGGCAGCACCATCGCCACGGGTCTCGTGGCCAAAGAGAAGGCGGCCAGCGCCATCGCCATCATGTTCAGCGGCCTCACGGTCGCCCTGGTGACCGGCGTCCCGCTTGGCACCTGGATTGGTCAGGTCTTCGGCTGGCGCGAGACCTTCCTGGTGGTGAGCCTGCTCGGCCTCGTCGCCATGGTGGGCAGCATGCTGCTGGTACCGGGGAACCTGCCGAAGGGGGCCGCCTCCAGCGTTCGCGAGCAGCTCTCGGTGCTCACCAGGAAGCCCTTGTTGCTGGTCTACGCCAAGACGGCGCTCGGTTACGGCGGTGCCTTCACGGCGTTTACCTTCCTCGCCCCCATCCTGCAACAGGTGAGCGGCTTTAGCGCCGGCGCGGTCAGCCTCATTCTGCTGGTGTACGGGGTATCGGTCGCCGTCGGCAATATCTGGGGCGGCAAGCTCGCTGACCGGATGGGCCCATTGCCCGCGCTGAAGCTGCTGTTCGCCGGGCTCGCCGTGGTGCTGCTGGTGCTCACCTTCACCGCACCGCACCCGGTGCTGGCGGTACTGACCGTGCTGGTGTGGGGCGCCTTCGCCTTTGGCAACGTGCCGGGTCTGCAGGTACTGGTGGTGAAACAGGCCGAGCGCCACACCCCCAATGCCGTGGATGTGGCCTCCGGCCTCAACATCGCCGCCTTCAACGTCGGCATTGCGCTGGGCTCCGTGGTCGGCGGTTTCGTGGTGGAGCACCTCGGCCTGATGCACACCCCCTGGATTGGCGCCCTCATCGTCCTGCTGGCCTACGGCCTCACCCATGTCAGCGAAGCGGGCGAGCGCCGCGCCGCCCTTGCCTGACCCCGGGCAAGCAAAAGGCCGACACCCTGTGTCGGCCTTTTTCATGGGCAAGATGCGAGGCTCAGGGCTCCTTGAGATCCTCATCGGCAGCCCAGCGCGCCTCCAGCCAGAGCAGGTTGACCAGCCCGCAGAGCAAGGCGAACCCCAGCCCCAGCAACCAGGTGAAATACCACATATCGCGTTGATCCTTGTGTTGAAGCGGATTAGTAGAGGCTGTGGCCGTGCTGGCGCACCTGTTCGGCGCTGACCCTGCCGCGCACCACCCGATAGACCCAGAGGGTGTAGCCGATGTTGACCGGCATCAGTACCCCGACGATCCCCAGCATGATAAGCAGGGTGCGCTCGCTGGAGGTGCTGTCCCACAGGGTCAGGCTGCTGGCCGGATCCAGGGACGAGGGCAGCACGAAGGGGAAGAGCGCGATGGCCACGGTCAGCATCATGGCGGCGCAGGCACCGCCGCTGGCCACGAGCGCCAGCCCGGACTTGCCGAGGCGGCTTGCCAGCGCGCACACCAGGGGCAGCAGGAGCCCGAGCACAGGCACGGCCCAGAGCACCGGATGGGCGACAAAGTTGCCAAGCCAGCCCGCCGGCACCGCCACCACCTCTTTCATCAGCGGAGTGAGGGCGCCGTTGAGATCGCCGATGGCCGTGATGCGATACCCCGCCATCTCTCCAAGCCAGACGCCGCCAAGGGCAAAGAGGGCGCTCGCCAGGGGGCCGAGCCAGAGGGCGAGGCGGGCGCTGCGCGCCGCTATGGCCCCCAGGGTCTTGCACTGCAGGAAGCTGGCACCGTGCAGCAAGAGCAGCGCCAGCGCCGTTCCCATGGCGGTCAACAGCAGCGGCCAGTGGAACGCAAAGGCGCCATGGTGGATACGAAGGGCCGCATCGAAGCGAAACGGCAGCCCTTGCAGCACCAGGCCAAGGGTGGCACCAAACACCAGGGTCGGCAGCAGACCGCCCACCACCAGGGCACGGTCCCACCAGCGGCGCCAGACCGGGTCCGGCAGCTTGCTGCGATAGTCAAAGCCCACCGGGCGCAAAAAGAGACCGAACAGCAGGAACATGAAGGGCACGTAAAGTGCCGAGAAGGCGGCGGCATAGACCAGGGGCCAGGCGGCAAACAGGGTGCCGGCACCGGCGATGAGCCACACCTGGTTGCCCTCCCACACCGGCCCCACGCTGTTGAGCAGCACCCGCCGCTCGTCATCCGTCTTGCCGACCACGGGCAGCAGCATGCCGACCCCGAGATCGAAGCCATCCATCACCACGAAGCCGACCAGCAGGAAGAGCACCAGCCCCCACCAGATCACTTTCAGGGTTTCGTAATCCATCAGGCAGGACTCCCGTTTTGCAACACTTCACCTTGATAACGACCCGTCTGCAGGCTGGCAGGCCCTTTGCGGATCACATGACGCAACAAGAACAACTCCACCACCAGCAGGCTGCTGTAGATGAGGAAGATGGCGATGAGGCTGAACCAGAGCTGCCCCGGTTGCAGCAGGGAGACGGAGGCCGACACCGGCAGCACGTCGCTGATGGTCCAGGGCTGGCGACCGAACTCGGCCACGAACCAGCCCGCCTCGATGGCAATCCAGGGCAGCGGAATAGACCAGAGCAGGGCCCTGAGCAGCCGCGGGGATTGCACCAGCCTGCCCCGGCACAGCTGCAGGAAGGCGGCGGCAAAGAGCGCCAGCAGCGCCACGCCGATGCCCACCATCAGGCGAAAGCTCCAGAACAGCGGCGCCACCTGGGGGATGGAGTCCTCCACCGCCTTGGCGATGGCCCCCTCGTCCGCCTTGCCAATCTCCTTGGCATAGGGGGTGAGCAAGAGGCCGTAGCCCAGATCGCCGCGGTGGCGCTCGAAGGTGGCGCGGGCCGCCTGGTTGCTGCCATCTGCCCGCATCGCTTCGAGCGCATCGTGGGCCAGCATGCCGCTGCGAATGCGCGCCTCATGCTGCGCTTTCAGATCTTTGAGGCCCGTCACCTGCTCATCCAGGGAGCGGGTGGCGATGATGCCCATCAGATAGGGGATCTTGATGGCCGCGTGGGTGGTCTCGGCACGCTGATCCGGCAGGCCGAACAGGGTGAAGGAAGCCGGGGCGGACTCCGTCTCCCACTCCGCCTCGATGGCGGCGAGCTTGACCTTCTGCACCTCCCCCGAGCGATAGCCCGACTCGTCCCCGAGCACGATGACCGAGAGGATGGCCGCGAGGCCAAAACCCGAGGCGATGGCAAAGGATCGCAGGGCGAAGCGCACCTCCATGCCGCGCAGCAGATACCAGCTGCTCACCCCCATCACGAACAGGGAGGCCGCCACATAGCCCGCTGCCACCGTGTGGACGAACTTGACCTGGGCCACCGGGTTGAAGATGACCGCGGCCACGTCCACCAGCTCCATGCGCATGGTCATGGGGTTGAACTCGGCGCCGACCGGGTTTTGCATCCAGCCGTTGGCGATGAGGATCCAGAGGGCGGAGAGGTTGGAACCGAGCGCCACCAGCATGGTCACCAGCAGGTGCTGACCGCGGGAGAGCTTGTCCCAGCCGAAGAAGAAGAGGCCCACCAATGTGGATTCGAGGAAGAAGGCCATCAGCCCCTCCACCGCCAGCGGCGTGCCAAAGATATCGCCGACATAGTGGGAGTAATAGGCCCAGTTGGTCCCGAACTGGAACTCCAGGGTGATCCCGGTGGTCACCCCCATCACGAAGTTGATGCCAAACAGCTTGCCCCAGAAACGGGTGATGTCCTTGTAAATCACCTTGCCGGTCATCACGTAGGCCGACTCGGCGATCACCAGGATCCAGGACAGCCCCAGGGTGAGGGGCACAAACAGAAAGTGGAACATCGCCGTCGCCCCGAACTGTATTCGGGAGAGGCTGACCACATCATCCAGGCTTATCATGCATGACTCTCTATGTTGCATTTAACGGACAGGTTTTCGCCCGCCAAGTACACCATGGTCCATGACACCTATAACAGATGCAGTTATAGTGAAAAACACCTATAACAGTTTGGGCCCACCATGTCCCGCTACGGCCAGTTGGCAGACCAGCTGCAACAGCAGATCACGAGCGGCCTCTGGCAGCCGGGGGAGCGCATCTCCTCCATCCGCCAGAGCTGCAAGACCCACGGCCTCAGCCCCATGACGGTACTCCAGGCCTATCAGTTGCTCGAAAGCCGGGGCCTCATCCTGGCGCGGCCCCAGTCCGGCTACTACGTCAAGGCCGCGAGCACGGCCCGGCGGGAGAGTCAGCCCCAGCAGGCCCGCTACAGCGGCTCGGTGGACATCAACGATCTGGTGTTCGAGGTGCTGCAGGCGAGCAAGTCACGGGAGCTGGTGCCCCTTGGCATGGCGGTGGCGGACCCGACCCTCTTCCCCCACCCCCAGCTCGGTCGGGCCCTCGGCAGTTGCATGCGCCGCCTCGATCCCTTCAGCACGGTGGCAGATCTGCCCCCCGGCAACGAGGCACTGCGCCGCGCCATCGCCCGGCGCTACGCCGGCGAGGGGATGGCGGTGGATCCCCAGCAGATCATCATCACCACGGGGGCCATGGAGGCGCTCTCCCTCAGTCTTCAGGTGCTGACCGAGCCCGGCGACTGGGTGGTGGTGGAGTCCCCCACCTTCTACGGCGCCCTGCAGGCCATCGAGCGGCTCAAGCTCAAGGTGGTGGAGATCCCGGTGATCCCCGGGGTGGGCATCGATCTCGCCCTGCTGGAGGAGGCCCTCGCCCAGCGCCCCGTCAAGGCGTGCTGGCTGATGGGCAATGTGCAGCACCCCCTCGGCCACACCATGCCCGATGAGCACAAGCAGGCGCTGATGGGTCTGCTCAACCGCCATCAGGTCCCCCTGGTGGAGGATGACGTCTATGCGGAGCTCTATGTCGGGCGCGAGCGGCCAAGGCCCATCACCCATTGGGATGCGCGGGGAGAGAGCCTGCTGTGCGGCTCCTGGACCAAGTGTCTGGCACCGGGCTTTCGGGTCGGCTGGGTGGTGGCGAAGCGCCACGCCGAGCGCATCCAGCGGCTGCAACTGATGTCGACGCTCTCGACCAATGTGCCCAGTCAGCTGGCGCTGGCCGACATGTTGCGCCAGGGCGGGGTGGACGCCCACTTTCGCCGCCTGCGCCACACCCTGGCCCAGCGTCAGCAGCAGATGCGGGCAGCCCTGATGCGCCTCTTCCCCGAGGCGCGTATCTCCTCCCCCGACGGGGGCTACTTTCTCTGGCTCGAATTTGACGCCCGCCTCGATGGCCGGGCGCTCTATGCCAGCGCCATCGAGCAGGGGGTCTCCATCGCCCCCGGGGCCCTCTTCTCCAGCCAGGGCCAGCACAACCACTGCCTGCGCCTCAACAGCTCCCATCCCTGGAGCCCGCAGCTGGACGCGGCGCTCAACCAGCTTGCGGGCCTCATCGCCCGGCAACGGGAAACCTGGCAGAGCCCCCCTGACGCCTCACACGACAAGGGCCCGTAACGGGCCCTTTTGCAAGCGAATGCGCCTTACCTGGCCATGGTCTGTGACTGGGCCTTGAAGCCCAGTCGCTCGTAGAGGGCCCTGGCCCGCTCGTTGAAAGCCATCACCTCCAGGCGCAACTGGCTTGCGCCCCGTGCCTTGCCCCACTGGTCCCCGTGGGCGATCAGCGCCCGGCCGATGCCCCGGGAGCGCTGCCCCTCATCCACCACCACGGTCGTGATGCGGCAGACGGGCAGCTTGCTGAGAAAGGGGACACTCTCGTTGAGGTCGATGCGGGCGGTGAGAAAGCCCGCCACCTCCCCCGCCACCACCGCCACGCAGAAAAGACGCGCCTCGTCGGCAATGGCGCCGAGCAAGAAGGCCCTGTCCTCCGGGGACGGGGGGCAGAACACCTCGGGCACCTGCTCGAAGTGGAGCTGACCTATCTGCCGGTTCAGGGCCAGAATGGCGTCGATATCCTGTTCAGTTGCCTTGCGAATGTCCACCTGATGCTCCTTGCAGTGAGGGTCGCCAGCGAGGAAAGAGGCTTGGCGGTCACCCTTTGGAACCCGCATCTTATCGGCTCGTCACGGCAATCAACAGCCCCCGGCAACGACAAGGCCCCATGACGGGGCCTTGTGGACAATCCTGATGGCAATGCGGGCTCAGCCCGGCGCCCCCAACTGGGCCACCTGGCGCTCTATGCTCCCCTTGAGGTTGTCATCCAGCTTCAAGGCGCGCGCCAGCTCGTCCAGATAACCGCGCTCCATGAAGTGATCCACCTCGATGGTGAGCAGGGAGGCGAGGTAGACCTCGGTCGCCAGCTCCATGTCGGTCACTTCTCGCGCCAGGACATGGGGGTCGAGGGGGCGGGAGAGCTCGGCGTCAATCCAGCGGGCCGCATCCCGCTCCCCCTGTTCGGTCAGGTACTCCTGGATCTTCTGGCGCTCGGCGGCATCGATGTGGCCGTCGGCCCGGGCCGCCGCCACCATGGCGCGCACCAGCAGATTGGCGCGGGCATCCAGGGCCTTGCCCTCCAGGGTGTCCAGGGGCTGGGTCGGCTGGGCCGGGGTGGACTGCTGGGTCTGCCAGTCCTGATAGAGTTTGTAGGCCAGCCCCCCGAGAGCCGCCGCGCCCCCCACCGCCGCCACCTTGGTGCCATATTTGCGCATCTTCTTGTTGCCAAGCAGCAGCGCCATGGCCCCGGCGGCCAATCCCCCCTGCGCCATGCCCTTCATCTGGGCCTTGCGCGTGTCACCACCGTCGTTGAGCCAGCCCTTGCCAGCTCCCATCAATTGCTCCAGCATCTGTTTCATGGGGCCTCCTCCCTCGCGTGATGAGTCATGCTGGGCCGCCTGCGCTGAACTCAAGGTGAATGACGGCGCAGACAAGAAGAGGCGCTGGTTGGATCAGTGCCAGCCCCGCCCACTGCTATTGTCCCCGGGGGACAGCCAAGGAGTCCCCCCTTGCCTCGACATAAGGAAGTACCATGAGCGCCCGTGAACTGACCCTGCAATTTCTCGCCGAACCCGCCGACGTCAACTTTGGCGGCAAAGTCCATGGCGGCATGGTGATGAAGTGGATTGACCAGGCCGGCTACGCCTGCGCCGCCGGCTGGTGTGGCGGCTATGCCGTCACCGTCTATGTGGGGGGCATCCGCTTCTTGCGCCCCATCCAGATAGGCCAACTGGTGGAGGTACACGCCAAGGTGATCCACACCGGTACCACCAGCATGCACCTGGCGGTGGATGTCTACAGCCGCCATCCCACCGACCCGGAGCGGCGCAAGACCACCCACTGCATCATCATCTTCGTGGCCATGGACGAGCAGGGCAAACCCACCCCGGTGCCCCAGTGGCAGCCGGTGAGCGAGAACGATCTGCAGTTGCAGCAGTACGCCAAAAAGCTGATGGCCCTGCGCGAGGAGCTGGACAAGGAGATGCGCCAGCACATGTGACCCGTCCCGCCCCGGGCAGCCGGGGCGTGTCTTCGCGCCGCCGGGCGCTATAATGGCGACCACCCTTGCCCTTGAGAACCCAAGATGTCCCTGGAAAATGCCCCCCCCGAGGTCCAGCTCGCGGTGGATCTGATCGAACTGCTGGAAACCAACCACATCGCCCCCGCGCTGGCCCTGGCGGCACTCGCCATCGTTCGCCGGGATTATGAGCGCAAGCTCGAGGAAGGTCGGGAGGCCTGAGCGCCCCCGCAGGAGGCACCATGTCAGCACCCATTCGCATCGAACAAGGCCGCGCCATGCTCCTCGGGGGGTTGCGCCGTCACCACCCCTTCGAGCAGGGGGACTTCGCCGGCCAGTGGCGCGACCTCAGCGCCCTGCTTCCCCTGCTGGGGCAGCTCGGGGAGCACGCCTATGGCGCCATCTGCGCCGCCACCGACACCCACTGCGAATACCTCTGCGGGGTGGAGGTCGCCGCCCTGGAGGTGCTGCCTCCCGGGCTTGGCCGCATGCGCATCGCCCCCCAGACCTACGCCATCTTCTTGCATCAGGGGCATGTCACGACCCTGCCGCACACCTGGCGCCAGGCCCTGGCATGGCTCGCGCAATCGGACTATCAATCTGCCCAGCAGCCGGATTTCGAGCGCTACGGCGCCCGCTTTGACGCCGCCACCGGCAGCGGCGAAGTGGAAATCTGGCTCGCCGTGGTACCAAAACAGGCCCTGGCCTGACCCCTGGCCGCCCGGGCTACCTCGGCCCCATCACCTCGTCACAGAGCGCGATCAGCGCCTCCCCCAGCCGGGCGAGGGGCTCGCTCGTGCCCGGCCCCTGGTGCAGAGCCAGCTCCACCGAGCGCACTGCAGGCCAATGGGCCAGCACCACCTGATCCGGTTGCAACAGGCGCGCCGGCAGCAGGCTGACCCCGATCCCCGCGCTCACCGCCCCTTGCAGGCTGGCGAGACTGCCGCTCACGTAGGCGATGCGCCAGGGGATCCCCTCGGCATCCAGGGCGTCGGTCATCTGGCGCCGGTAGAGCCCCTCGCTTGGAAACACCACCAGAGGCAGGGGGTCGCGCCCGGCGGCGGGCCACTCCCGGCTGTCAACCCAGGCCAGGGGCTCGCGCCAGCGGGCGATGGGCTCCCCCTGGCCGCGCCCCTGCTTGATGAGGGCCAGATCCAGCTCTCCCCCTTCGAAGGCCTGCCACAGGGCATGGCTGAGATCGCTTTGCACCTCCAGCCGCACCTGCGGGTGCGCGCGGGCGAAGGCGGCCAGCACCGGGGTCATGGCCCCCGCGGCAAAATCCTCCGGCACCCCGAGGCGCAGGGGGTGGCTCGCCTCGCTCACCCGCTCCCCCGCCCGGGCCAGCAGCCCCAGGATGCGGCGCGCCAGCCCGAGCAGGGTCTCCCCCTGGGCCGTGGTCACCACCTGGCGACCGGATCGGTCGAGCAGGGTGCAGCCCAGCTGCTGCTCCAGGCGGCGCATCTGCTGGCTCAGGGTGGACTGGGTGAGGTGGATACGCTCGGCGGCGCGGGTAAAGCTGCCGGTTTCGACGATGGCGACGAAGCTCTGCAGCAATTGGGGGTCCAGCAGGGGGCGCTCCATGGGCAATCTCCATTTATAAAACCACTGGAAGTCATTTTATCATTTAATTTCCAAATGATGCGGCGACCCTCTAGGCTGCTGTCCTCCCCCTTTTTTGCCAGGATATGACCATGCCACCCCCTTCCCAGTCCGGTGCCCGCCTCCTCAACTCCCTCACCGCCGCCTCGGCCCCCAGCCATCAGGAGTGGCTGGAGCAGGCCCTGCACCTGGCCCTGACCCATCGCCAGCAAGGGGGGCGCCCCTTCGCCGCCCTGCTGGTGAGGGAGAACCGGCTGGTGGCGAGCGCCGTCAACCGCATGCTGGAGGCGGGGGACCCCACCCGTCACGCGGAGCTGGAAGCGCTGCGGGAAGGGAGTCGCCAGGGGCCGCTGGCCGGGGCCATCGTCTATGCCAGCGGGCACCCCTGCCCCATGTGCCTGTCGGCCCTGGTGATGAACGGCATCCAGGCGGTCTACTACGCCTTTGACAACGACGATGCCGCCCCCTTCGGCTATGACAGCCGCGCGGCCTACGCGGCCCTGCGACTGCCCCTGTGCCCGCCGCCCCTGCCCCTCATCAAGCTGGCGAGCCCCATCGCGGCCGAAACCCTCTACGGTCCCCTGCCCCATGCATAAGCGCCGCCTCCCCCCGGGCAGCGGCGCCTTGCTGGTGCTGGTGATCCTCATCGCCCTCAACCTGCGCCCCTTCCTCACCGCCATCGGCCCCCTGGCCCCTCGCATCGACGCGAGGCTGGCCCTCGGGGTAGATACCCTGGCCTGGGTCACCCTGCTGCCCCTCTGGCTTATCGGGGTCGGCGTGCTGCTCACCCCGGCGCTCCTGGGTCGCACGGGCCCGCGCCCCCTGCTCGGGACGGCCCTGCTGTTGCTCGCCCTTGGCAGCGCCCTGCGCGTCGATCTGGCGAGCGGCGCCCTGCTCATCGCCAGCGCCGCCCTGTGCGGGCTGGGCTCGGCCCTAGTGCAGGGGGTACTGCCCGGCCTCATCAAGGAGGGGTTCGCCCAAAAGGTGCCCCTGGTGATGGGGATCTTCTCCGCCTGCATGATGGGGGGCGGGGCGCTCGGGGCCGTGCTCACCCCGCGCCTTGCCGAGTATCTGGACTGGTCTCGGGCGCTGGCGCTCTGGGGCCTGCCGGTGCTGCTGGCCCTCGGCTGGCTGGCCTGGCGGGTGCCCCTGCCTGCCCCGGCCAGCACGCCCGCCCCCACCGGGGAGCAGCGGCTGCTCCCCCTGCCCCGCACCTGGCTGCTCATCGCCTGCTTTGGCATCATCAACAGCGGCTACGGCATCGTCGTAGCCTGGCTGGCCCCGGCCTACATGGCGGCGGGCTGGAGCGCCCAGCAAGGGGGCGAGCTGGTGGCCTGGCTCGCCCTGGCCCAGACCGCGAGCGGCCTTGGCCTGCCCCTGCTGGCAGCCGGTCGGCTGGACCGCCGCCCCTGGATGGCGCTGGCCATCGCCATGCAGCTGGCGGGCTTTGGCGGCCTCTGGCTCGCTCCTCAGACCGCCCCCCTGCTCTGGTGTTTGCTGTGCGGCGCCGGGCTTGGGGGGAGCTTCTCCCTCATCATGGTGATTGCGCTGGATCACCTGCCCGACCCGCGCCGGGCGGGCGCCCTCTGCGCCCTGATGCAGGGCGTCGGCTTCATGGTGGCGGCTACCGGCCCCTGGGTGGCGGCCCGCCTGCACCATGCAAGCGGTGACTTCGCCGCCGCCTGGCAGTGGCAGCTCGGCGCCCTGGTCCTGATGAGCCTGCTGGTGGTGCGTCTCAACCCGCGCCACTACCCAAGGGCCATGGGCCTGCCCCCGGAGCAGGCCATGGCTGTGCAGACGGCAGGCCACAAACCTGCCTGATCCGGCGAGCACCGGCCTTGGGGGCCAGAAAGCACAACACCGGCCAAGGCCGGTGTTGTGCATCAGGGTGCGGGAAGGCCTGGCGCTCAGCGCCCCTTCTTCTGGCGCCCGCCCTGCCCTGGCCGCGGTTTGCCCGGGGCGGGTTTGCCCCCCTTGCCGGGCGCGCTTTTACCTGCTGCCCCTTTGCTGGCAGCCCCTTTGCCCGCCCCGCCCTTGCCTGCGGGGCTCTTCTTCTCGAAGGCCTCGGGACCCGGCACATTGGGCCGCCCGCCAATCTCGTGATCGTCGCTGCGCCGCGGCTTCTTGCCCTGGGCCGGGGTGCCGGCCGCAGCCGCCTTGGGCTTGGCAACCTGAGCCCCCTTGGCCGGTTTCGCCTCGGAGGAGGAGTCCTCAATGAGCTTGAACAGCTCGATCAGCTCGTCGTCGGTGAGGTCGCGCCACTCCCCCACCGGCAGCCCCTTGAGGCTGACGTTCATGATGCGGATGCGCTCGAGCTTGGTCACCTCGAAGCCGAAGTGCTCGCACATGCGGCGGATCTGGCGGTTGAGCCCCTGCACCAGGGTGATGCGAAACACGAAGGGCGCCTCTCGTTTCACCTTGCACTTCTTGGTGACGGTGCCGAGGATGGGCACCCCGGCCGCCATGCCCCGGACGAACTCGTCGGTCACCGGCTTGTCCACGGTCACCAGGTACTCTTTCTCGTGATCGTTGCCCGCCCGCAGGATCTTGTTCACCAGATCCCCGTGGTTGGTGAGGAAGATGAGCCCCTGGGAGTCCTTGTCGAGGCGACCGATGGGGAAGATGCGGGTGCTGTGGTTGACGAAGTCGACGATGTTGTCCTTCTCCCCCGCCTCCGTGGTGCTGACGATGCCCACCGGCTTGTTGAGGGCGATGAAGACCAGGCTGTCGGCTTCGCGCGGCTCGATCACCTGACCGTTGACCTTGACCAGATCCCCGGCAAACACCTGATCTCCCACCCCGGCCCGCTTGCCGTTGATGAAGACGTTGCCCTGCTCGATGAAACGATCGGCCTCACGACGGGAGCAGATGCCGCTCTCGCTGATGTATTTGTTCAGGCGCATGGATTCATCGGCCAGCATGGGTCACCTCCCGGGTCGGATGGGCCTTGAGAATGGCTGGCTGGATCAGCCGCGCTGTGGTCGGGTTCGTCTGCATACAACTCCATGAAATAAGGGCCTGCGCCCTGCATGTTCGGCAAAAAACGCCGCTACAGTAGCACATTGCACGCGCACGCGCCCGGCCCCGTCGCCCCCTGCCCGCTGGCTCACAGGGGGTGCTGCCCCTGATGCAGCAGCAGGCCCCCCATTATCCAGCGTGCGGTGACGCCGCGGCCCTGATTGGGCTGCACCGCGCACTCCCCGCCTCTTTTCACTTCATGGTGCTCACTTCATGGGCCGGGCCCCCGCCGCCGAAGATAGGGTGCGGCCTTCGGCAGATAGCCAGATGATCTAACGCTTGATATTTATCCAGAAAAAATGCATAAAAAGATTTTGGTCATCGCGAATTATCTGCTCTGACCCGCCGACGACGGGAAATGACACCCCCATCGGGGCGCAACAACGGGCCCCTTGAGCCCCGCGAACCCTGAAGACGGGCATGGTCCCCTCTCTGGCAGGACGCCACTTTCATCATTCACGACAGGAGTTAAAGATGAGTCATTCCCTCTCCCAGGAGGCCTTCCTGGCCCAGGTCGCCAGCCGCAACCCTCACCAGCCCGAGTTCATCCAGGCCGTGAGCGAGGTGATCGCCTCCATCTGGCCCTATGTGGAGCGCCACCCCCGCTACCTGCAACACGGCCTGCTGGAGCGATTGGTGGAACCCGAGCGCCTGGTGCAGTTTCGGGTGAGCTGGGTGGATGACCAGGGCCAGGTGCAGGTGAATCGCGGCTACCGGGTGCAGCACAGCTCCGCCATCGGCCCCTTCAAGGGCGGCATGCGCTTCCACCCCTCGGTGGATCTCTCGGTGCTGAAATTCCTCGCCTTCGAGCAGACCTTCAAGAACGCCCTCACCACCCTGCCCATGGGGGGCGGCAAGGGGGGCAGCGACTTCGATCCCAAGGGCAAGAGCGAAGGAGAAGTGATGCGCTTCTGCCAGGCCCTCATGCTGGAGCTCTATCGCCACCTGGGGGCCAACACCGACGTGCCGGCGGGCGACATCGGGGTGGGCGGGCGCGAGGTGAGCTACATGGCGGGCATGATGAAGAAGCTCACCAACAGCGCCGAGTGCGTCTTCACCGGCAAGGGACTCTCCTTTGGCGGCAGCCTCATTCGTCCGGAAGCCACCGGCTACGGCCTGCTCTACTTTGTCGACGCCATGCTGGCCCATCGCGGCCAGTCCCTCGATGGCCTGCGGGTCTCGGTGTCGGGCTCGGGCAACGTGGCCCAATACGCCATCGAGAAGGCGATGGCCCTCGGCGCCCGCGTCATCACCGCCTCCGACTCCGGCGGCACCGTCTATGATCCGGACGGCTTCACCCCCGAGAAGCTGGCCCGTCTGATGGCGCTTAAAAACGAGCAGCGCAAGCGGGTGGCGGATTACGCCCACGAGCTCGGGCTCGAGTTCTTCAGCGGCCGCACCCCCTGGCACCTGGCGACCGACGTCGCCCTCCCCTGCGCCACCCAGAACGAGCTAGATGCCGAAGATGCGGCGCAGCTTATTGCCAACGGCGTGCAGCTGGTGGCCGAGGGGGCCAACATGCCCTCCAGCGCCGCCGCCATCCGCCTCTTCCACGAAGCAAAGGTGCTGTTCGCCCCGGGCAAGGCGGCCAACGCCGGCGGGGTTGCCACCTCGGGCCTCGAGATGAGCCAGAATGCCCAGCGCCTCTCCTGGACCCGGGAGGAGGTGGACGCCCGCCTCAAGGGGATCATGACCAGTATCCATGCCACCTGTGTCCGTTACGGTCAGGATGATGACCATGTGAACTACGAAAGCGGCGCCAATATTGCCGGCTTCGTCAAGGTCGCCGACGCCATGCTGGCGCAAGGGGTCTGCTGAGCGCCCTGGCCCGGGGCTTCACCCTCAACACAACGGCAGCCCTTGGGCTGCCGTTGTGTTTTGTGCCTGGCGCGACTTCACACTCTCTTCACCCAGGCATGAAAGTCTCCCATCCGCTCCATCTCGCTGACGAGGATGACAAGATGACGATGAAAACAGGTGCCCTGCTGATCCTGGCCGGGCTCGGCTGCTTTGTGGCCTTCAACCTGCTGGGCTCCACCCTCGATGCCCAGGGCTTCCTGCACGAGCCCTTTGCCCTGCTGCCCCTGGGCTATCTGCTGCTCTTCACCGGCATGGTGCTCACCGTGATCCCTCTGCTGCGCAAGGGGCGCACCAGGGAGCAATGACACAAATCGCAAGGTGCCAAGAGCTCAGCAATAGCGGCTGATCTCGATGAGGTTCTAATCCGGGTCCAGGCAATAGACCGATTCGTTGACATCCTCCCCCACCTTAGCGCTTCGCGTCACAGGAGGGGGATTCCCATTACTGGGTGATAGCTGCTCGCGCAGTACCGGGTTCCTGCTTCATCGGGCGGCCTGATTG
>NZ_JAPCIZ010000068.1:0-21696 GCF_027707725.1 Aeromonas sp. QDB25
GCTGTAGCGCCGATGGTAGTGTGGCATTCGCCATGCGAGAGTAGGACACTGCCAGGCACCCAATACAAGAAACCCCGCTCACTCGAGCGGGGTTTTTTATTGCCTGAAATTTATTTTTTAGATAATAAGTCTGGATAATGCTCAAAATCCAGTCAATTACATCGATAAACATTGCTATTCAGCCAGTATCACTGCCTTTCAAACGGCTCAATCTCTCTTTTTCACCTGGTTGAGCGTCAAATATCTCCGGCTCAAACGCTATTCCCTTCCTTGATAATCACTATCGCCGGAAACGGGAGTGACAAGTACTTCAGGATCCATAGACTGTTTCTTTCATGTACAAGGAGCTGTGTATGTTGGGGATCCACGATCTGGCGCTGTTTATCGTTTCTGGCCTGTTGTTGAACATGATGCCTGGGCCTGACTCCCTGCTCATCATGCTGCGCAGCGGCTCCCAGGGATGGCGTGCAGGGTCCATGGCGGCATTGGGTATCGGGACAGGTACCATGGTGCATGTGTTGGCGGCGGCGCTGGGGCTGTCTGCCCTGTTGAGTGCCTCTGCCGAGCTGTTTGCCGTCATCAAGCTGATGGGGGCGCTCTATCTGGTCTATCTCGGCGTGTCCATGCTCTGGCAGAGGAGTGGCGCTTCAACGTCTGTGGATGGGGCTGTGGCGCTGCCTGCGCTCTCTTATGGGCGCATCTTTCGGCAGGGGTTGCTCACCAATGTCCTCAACCCCAAGGTTGCCCTGTTCTTCCTCGCCTTTGTACCCCAGTTCATCGCGCCAGATGCGCCGCAAAAAGCACTGGCATTCATCGTGCTGGGCTGCATCTTCAATTTCAACGGCATGATCTGGTGCCATCTGCTGGCGTTTTCCACCGCGTTTGCAAGCCGCAAGGTGCGACTACCCACCCGGGTGGCCACTTGGCTGAATCGTGTGATGGGGGGGCTGTTCGTGGGGCTCGGTATCAAGCTGGCGGTGGAGTGAGCAGGTAAACACCGGGCATAGAAAAAGGCGTATCCCATCGCTGGGATACGCCTTCGTCTGCACTGCAGCAGAATGACCGGGATCAGTTCATGCCGTAACGCTTGAGTTTCTTGCGCAGGGTGCCGCGGTTGATGCCCATCATCACGGCGGCGCGAGTCTGGTTGCCACGGGTGTACTGCATGATCACGTCCAGCATGGGAGCTTCGACTTCGGAGAGAACCATATCGTACAGATCAATCACTTCCTGACCGTTCAACTGGGCCAGGTAGTTACGCAGGGCCTGTTGCACAGAGTCACGCAGGGGGCGTTGGGTCGGCTCGGCAGCGTGATTGTGAGTAGTTGTTACCAATGCATCAGAAGTCAGGGTTTGTTCGAACATATTCGGTCGGCTCTTTAGTTATGCGTTAACCTAATCCATCGAAATACGCTTCGAGTGCCTCGAGTTGTGCGTCTGCACAATCCAGGGCATTGAAGTGCTTACGGAATTCTCGGCCCGCCTCTTCTTCATCCAGATACCAGCCCACGTGTTTACGGGCAATGCGCGCTCCCAGATAGGCACCGTAAAACTGGTGCAGATTGGTGACATGCTCGTTCATCAGGGTGCGAACCTCTTCCCTGTCGGGAGGCGGCAGCTTGGTGCCCGTTTCAAGAAAATGGCGGATTTCCCGGAAAATCCAGGGTCGTCCTTGCGCAGCACGGCCGATCATCACGGCGTCGACACCGGTATAGTCGAGGACATACCGGGCTTTCTCCGGGCTATCGATGTCGCCATTGGCGACAACAGGAATCGATACGGCCTGCTTAATCGCCCTGATAGTGTCGTACTCCGCTTCGCCCTTGTAGAGGCAGGCACGGGTACGACCATGCACGGCAAGGGCCGCGATACCGCAATCTTCGGCGATTCGGGCGATCTCCTCGCCATTGCGGTTATCCGGATCCCATCCTGTGCGGATCTTCAAGGTGACAGGTACTTCCACCGCATCCACCACGGCCCGGCAGATGGATCTGACCAGGTCTGGCTGACGCAGCAGGGCGGAACCTGCCAGCTTCTTATTCACTTTTTTTGCCGGACATCCCATGTTGATGTCGACGATCTGAGCGCCCTGCTCCACGTTGTAGCGGGCAGCAAACGCCATCATCTCGGGGTCGGCACCGGCAATCTGGACCGATCGCAAGCCGCCTTCAGCAGAGTGATCCATTCTCATCCGGGTTTTCTGGGTATCCCAGACATCCGGGTTGGCCAGCAGCATCTCGGAAACGGCCATACCGGCTCCCAAACGTAAACAAAGTTCACGAAATGGTCGGTCTGTTACACCGGCCATGGGGGCCACGATCAGGGGAGTTTCAAGCGTGTGGGGACCTATCTGCATTCCACGGTTACCATCGGCTTAGGGCGGCGTATATTACGCATTTTTTAGTCAGGAGAAAAGGTTAGTATTTGAGCGTCAGCCATTTTTTTCTGAAAAAAACGTCGCGCCAAGGCTTGCAAATTCAGGAGTGCTTGAAAATCGGACATATTGTCTGTGACCATGGTCAGGAGGGCGCGAGTGAGGGGGATGGTGATTTGTGAGTCTCCCTCTCAAGCCGGTTTAGGCTATGATAGCGGGCCTGAGTTGAGCAAAGACTCTACACAATTTCATTACAAACGGATCGGGGATGTATGACGGTAAAGTTCATCAAGTCGCTCTGCCCATGCCTGCTGGGTATCGTGCTGGGGTCGGCTCAGGCGCATACGGTCAGCTTTACCGAGGCCTGGAGCCGGGTCATCCAGCAGGATGACGGCTTGGCGGCAGAGCAGGCCGGGGTGAAGCGGGCCCAGCAACTGCGGGAGGCGGCCAAGGCCATGTACCTGCCCAAGGTGGATGTGGGGGCCAGCTATACCCATCTCGATCAGCCGATGGAGCTGGACATGCTGGATCTCAACCCCATCGCCAATCATCCGGAATTCGGCAAGGTGCTGGGGCCTGTGATGCAGGCACTCAACCTCAGCCCGAGCGATTTCGTCACCCCCCTCACCAAGCAGAACGTGGTGACCAGTTCGGTCAAGATGCTATGGCCGCTCTTTACCGGCGGGCGCATCGATGCGGCCCAGGATATTCGTCAGGCCCAAGTGAGCGAGGCTGAGCAGTTGCTGGTGCTCAAACAGCAGTCCACCTTCGAGAGCCTCTCCCAGACCTACTTCGGGGTGGTGCTGGCGGCGCAGGTGGTGCAGACCAAGCAGGAGATCGAGCAGGGACTGGCACACCATCTGGATCATGCCAAGAAGCTCGAAGCCCAGGGGCAGATCGCCAAGGTGGAGCGCCTTTCGGCCCAGTCTGCCTATGACAGGGCACGTATCGATACCCAGAAGGCCAGGCGCAGCCTGGAGATCGCCCAGCTAGCGCTCGGCCACATGCTCAAGCTCAAGCAGGCGGAGCCCAATACCGCCCTCTTCATCAACGAAGGGATGCCAGCCTTGTCTCCCTTTGTGGAGGAGACCCTGTCGGTGCATCCCGGTCTCAAGCTGTTGACGGCCAAGAAGGAGCAGGCTCAGGGGATGATCAAGCTGGAGAAGGGCAAATACGCCCCCGAGCTCTTCCTGTTCGGCAACTACAACCTCTATGAAGATGATTCCATCGTCTCCAAGACCACACCGGACTGGCTGGTTGGTGTCGGGGTCAGCATGCCGCTGGTGAGTCGTGATGGCCGCTCCGAGACGGTCCAGGCAGCCAAGAGCGCCGAACTCCAGGTCAACCTGCTGCAAGCCAAGACCCGCCAGGATCTGGAGCTGCTGGTCGAGAAGACCTGGCGCGAGGCTGCCCAGGGACTGGAGGAGTATCACTCTCTCTCCTCGACCCAGGCGCTGGCCGAGGAGAACGTGCGGTTGCGTGACAAGGCATTCGGTCAGGGGCTCTCCACTTCCCTTGATGTGGTCGATGCCCAGACCCAGCTTGCCGGGGTCAAGACCCAGCGCGCCGCCGCCGCCTATCAATACGTGATCTCCCTGGCCCGCCTGTTGGCACTCTCCGGTCAGATGAACAGTTTCAACCAGTATCAGCATGGCCAGGCGATCGAGGTGAACTCATGATCGCGCTCTCTTCCATTCCGTTATTCATGTCCGTTTCGACCGTCAAGGGTCGCCCGTTTGCCGAGGTGAATTCATGAGTCATCCCCCCATCAAGAAGAAGATGAGCCAGGGCAAGCCCTGGCTGCTGCCACTGGCGTTGGTATTGCTTGTGCTCTGGCTGGGCTGGCGCTTCTGGCTGGCCTATCAGCCGGAGCCGGTGCGTCTGCAGGGGCAGATAGAGGCGCAGCAGTATTCGGTCTCTTCCAAGGTGGCGGGCCGCATCGACGAGGTGCTGGTGAAGAAGGGGGATCAACTGGCCAGGGGCCAACTGGCGTTCACTCTGGCGAGCCCGGAGATCGAGGCCAAGCTGAGTCAGGCCAAGGCCGGGCAGGCCGCGGCTGGCGCCATGGCCGAAGAGGCCGAGAAGGGAGCGCGAGTGCAGCAGATCGCGGCCGCCAAGGATCAGTGGCAACAGGCCAAGGCGGCAGCCCTGCTTCATGGCAAAACCTACGAGCGCATTGCCAGCCTGCATCGGGATGGCGTGATGTCGCTGCAAAAGCGTGACGAGGCCTGGACGGCCTGGCAGGCGGCGAAGTACAGCGAGGGCATGGCCTGGCAGCAATACCAGATGGCGCTGGAAGGGGCGCGGGAAGAGACCAAGATCGCGGCCCGCGAGCAGGCCAAGATGGCGGCTGGCGGCGTGGCGGAAGTGGAAGCCTATCTGGCCGATACCCGCATCGCCAGCCCACACGAGGGGGAAGTTGCCCAGGTGCTGCTGCGCAGCGGCGAGCTGGCTCCCCAGGGCTTCCCCGTGGTGACCTTGCTCGACATGAAGGATGCCTGGGCCCAGTTCCATGTCCGTGAGGACCTCCTGCCAAGGTTTCCGGTCGGTACCGAGTTTGATGCCCGTATTCCCGGCCTGGGGGATCAGCTGGTGCGCTTCAAGGTGACCCATGTGGCCGTGATGGGGGATTTCGCCACCTGGCGTGCCACCGACACCCGCCAGGGGTTCGACATGAAAAGCTTCCAGGTGGAAGCGCGCCCCTTGCAGCCGGTTGACGGGCTGCGGGTCGGCATGAGCGTGCTGGTCGAGCTCTGATGGGGCGCGAATGGCGGTTGCTCTGGCAGGACCCGTTCGGCCGGGCGCTGGCGAGCTGGGTCCCCTTTCTGCTGATAGGGATCCTGTGCTGGATCTTTTCAGCCGGCCTGGCGCGGGATCTCAAGGTCGGTCTGGTGGATCTGGATCGCAGCACCCTCTCCCGGCAACTGGCGTTCTCTCTCGATGGCTCCGCCGGGCTCAAGATAGCGCAGCAGTTTGACGCCATTGACGAGGGGGCCAGGGCACTGCGAGGGGGGGACATCTATGCCCTGGTGGTGATCCCTCATCACCTGGAGCGGGATGCCCGCGAGGGGACCCAACCCAGGGTGACCGTGTTCAACAATGGCCAGTTCATCCTGATTGCCAAGCTGGTCAACTCCGCACTGGCCCAGGTGGTGGGAACTCTCAATGGCCAGGTAGGGGTGTTGGAGGCCATGGCCGACGGCAAGACGCTGCCCGGTGCCCTGGGACAATCCGTACCCATTGCGAGCCAGGTTACCGCGCTCTACAACATCAATTCCAGCTACGCCCAGTTTCTGCTGAGCGCCCTGCTACCTGCGGTGTGGCAGATCCTGGTGGTGCTCTATGGCCTGAACGCCCTGGCCCGCACCGATCGCCTCGGGTTGGACTGGACCACCAGAGGGGTCTGGTTCGGCCTCTGGCGTACCCTGCTGCCCCACGTGCTCATCGGCTGGGGGTGGGGTCTGGCGTGGAGTCTGCTGCTGTTCAAGGGGCTTGGGTACCCCATGCAAGGCAGTTGGCTGGTGCTGACGGCGGGGCTGGGACTGGCGTCGGCCGCTTGCGTCACCATGGGGGCCTTCTTCTACGCCATCATCCGGGATCCGGCGCGGGCGCTCTCTCTGGCCGGCGCCTACACGGCGCCGGGATTTGCCTTCATGGGGGTCACCTTTCCGGTCAGCGCCATGGGGGATGTAGCCCAGTTCTGGCGCAGCCTGCTGCCCATCTCCCACTATGTGGAGCTGCAGATCGGGCAAACCAATTATGGTCAACCGTTGACGGCGGCCCTGCCCCAGCTCGGGGCTCTGCTGCTGTTTTTGCTGCCCCTGTTGCTGGTGGTACACCGCTACCGGACGCCGTCGGGCGCGGCCCTGCCCCATGAGGAGTCCAGGCCATGATGGGATTCTGGGATCTGGTGCGCCTTGAGCTGCGCACCCTCTTGGCGGATCGCGCCATCATGCTGACCCTGTTTGGCGGCGTCTTCTTCTACTCCTTCCTCTACCCCCAGCCCTACCTGCACCAATTGCCCAGGGAAGAGCCCGTGGTGGTGGTCAACGAGGATGGCAGCCAGCTTTCCCGCCAGCTGGAGTTCATGGCCGATGCCACGGCGCAGGTGAAACTGGTGACCCGTGCCGGTTCGCTCGACGAGGCCCGCCAGATGATGCTGACCGGCAAGGCGAGCGGCATCTTGCACATTCCCCGCCACTTCTATCGGGATCTGATGCTGGGCAGGAGCGTGACCCTGGGTTATGCCGGGGATGCCTCCTACTTCCTGGTCTATGGCACCATTGCCGAAGGGCTGGCCCAGGCGGGGGGCACGCTCGCCGCCCAGGTGAAGGTGGCCAGGCTGTTGAGCCAGGGTGAGGCGCTGCCCCAGGCCGCCATGGGCTGGAACGCGGTGGCCCTCAATGTGCTGCCGGTATTCAACCCCACCATGGGCTATGTGAACTACGTGGTGCCTGCGGTATTCGTGCTGATCCTGCATCAGGTGTTGCTGATGGGGACCGGCATCCTGGGGGCGACCCAGAACCAGCGCAGCCACCGTGGCGAGTCAGGCTACTGGCAACATGCTCCCGTGCCGGCCTTGTTGCTGGCCCGCACCCTGGTGGTGGGGGCTCTTTTCGTCTTTCCGGTGACCTACTTCTTCGGCTTCTGCTTCGATCACTACGGTATTGCCCGCACCGCTGTACCCGGCGAACTCTGGCTCTTTACCCTGCCGTTCCTGCTGGCCACCACCTGGCTCGGGATCGTGCTCGGCGCCCTGTTCACCCGCCGTGATCTACCGACCCAGATAGTGCTTGTCTCCTCTTTGCCGCTGGTCTTCCTGGCCGGCTTTATCTGGCCCCTTGAGCTCATCCCGGCCCCCCTCAACTGGCTGGCGCAGTGGGTGCCGAGCACCCCGGCCATCGAAGGTTTTCTGCGGCTCAACCAGATGGGGGCTGAGTTTGCTCAGGTCTCCCACTACTGGTGGCAGTTGTGGGGACTGGCGCTGCTGTATGGCGCTCTGGCGTGCTGGTTGCTCCGCTGGCGTCAACCGTGCCCTGCAACGCGGCCGGATGATGGGGCGACAGCGTCTTCCACCGACTAGGCCCCTTGCAACAACACGGTCAGCCACTGGGCTGACCGTGTTGCCATTCACAGGGATCATGGCTGACTCAGACCCGGATCGCCGATGGCATAGATCTGGCCGCACGCCTCCTGGTCGGTGAGCAGTTGCAAACCCCGTATCGCCACATCCTGGCGCCTGACCAGGCCATGCCTCTCTTGCCCCTGGCTCAGGATGGCCTGACCCGTGGGCTCCCCATCCTGCAACCCTGCGGGGCGTAAAATGGTCCACTCAAGGGTGCTGGTCTGCAGCCAGCTTTCCGCCAGGCTCTTGAGGCGTACCTCGTGTCCGAAGGCGGCGCGAGCCCGCTCGGGCAGGTATTGCCAGCTGTCGCCACAACCGAGGGAGGTGACCAGCAGCAGGCGGCTGAGCCCGACGCGCTCCATCTCGTCGATCACATGGCGGTTGCCCTGATAATCCACCGGTGCACTCTGGCGAAAGCTGCCGAGGGTGGAGACTACCCGGGCATCCCTGTCCGCCAAGCGGCAAGCCTGGGCCACGGCCTGGGGGTCCAGGGCATCCCCGATGACGACCTCGACTCCCAGGGTATGCAGCTCGCTGGCCATGTCGGCATGGCGCACCAGGGCAACGACCCTGTGGCCCAGTTGCAGTGCGTGGTCGGTGAAGGCGCGGCCCAGTCCGCGACTGGCACCGAAGATGAGTGTGGTTGGCATGACAGGCCCTCTCGAACAAAAGAGCAAGCCTAGAGCCTGGATGGCTCTCTGTAAATGAGAGTGGTTTTTATTTGTGAGGTGCAGGGGATATGAAGGGCCGGACATCAGGGACGCCGGCCCGACGGGATCAACCGTTGTAATGGCCGATGCTGGGACGGCGGCTGGGTCCGCTCAGGTGGATGTCCACCGGATTGAACGCCTTGATCGCCTCATAGCTGAAATCACCGATGGCCTGATGCAGGCTCTGGGGGCTGTGGTTGGTGATGATGATGACGCTTTTGGACAGGTTGCGACGACGGCGCAGCAGGTGGCCGAGGAAGCTGGACTGACTCTCGGCCATCTTGGCGCGGTTGGCCGCCACCTCGTCGATGATCAGCAGGTCCACCTCTTCCAGGGCGCGGCGGTACTGGTTGCGCTCCTCCTGATCCTGGATGACGTTGAAGAAGAGCCTGTCCACGATGGAGGCCCACTGCTGGAAGATCACCGACTTCTGGTGGCGCGCGATCAACTCGTGGGCCACGGCGCCCGCCAGGGTGGATTTGCCGGTGCCGTAATCGCCGTAGATCAGCATGCAGCCCCCGCCGCTCTTCTCCCAGTGCTCGAAACCGCTGATGAAGTAGCGGGCTGTCTCGATGGGGTATTGCAGGGCCGGGTCACCGGAATCCATCTTGTCGAAGATCCAGTCCGGATTGAGGTCGGCCTGGGCGATCAGCTTCTGGATCCGCTCCTGGCGGGCGGCCTTCTGCAACTCGCGCACTTCGGCATTGGCCTTGGCGTCGTACTCCTTGCGCAGGGTCTCGTAGTCGTACTGGCTGCCGCCGGTTGCGGCCCGCAGTCGGAGAATACGTTCCTGCAGGCTGCTGACGTGACGCTTGAGCTCGGGATCATGAGTCTGTTGCTCCTGTCTGGCCTTGGCGATTTTCTGGCGTTTGGCCTCGATCTCTTCCAGTGCCTGGCGCATCGGGTCGTGCGGATCTGTCATGGAATTCTCCTTCTGCTAGGGCTATGGCTGGATGGGCAGGGGGTCAATAGTGCACTTCGTGGCCGCCTGGTATCAATCATTCTCCGGCTCCTGAGCTTGTGCCAGCCGTTTGGCCTCATCGATCATCTCTTGCGCCCGGCGGCTCGGGCCAGCCTCTACCGGGGCTGGCGCGACCTGCTGGTACCCGGTGACCACGGTCGCCGGGCGGCGGGCGTAGCGCCGACTCTTGAGGGCCCGAATAAATTTCAACATCCACTGGTGCTGGGAGTCGAACACCTCGGGGCGGCCGAGCCAGTAGGCGATGAACTCCCCGAGATCCTCTTCGCTGTAGCTGGCATCGATCACCCCGCACAGGCGTGCGAGAGCAGGCAGTTCTTCGTCCGGACGCCACTGCAGGTGCATCTGGAACGGGCGTGCCGGCAGGGGGCTGCGCACCCGCTGGCTCAGCAACGGCAACTGGAAAGGGCACTGGTGGTAGTGCTCACTGTCAGCCTGGGCCTCGACCTGAAGCAGTTCGGCCTCCATCAGCTCGTCGAGCAGCTCGGTCAGCTGGCGAGCGTTGACCTGATAGCTGAAACCACCGGGATTGCCCGGATCGACGACAGCCAGTGCCCGGCCAAGCTCGGGATAGTTGAGTCGGGCCAGCCGATTTTCCAGCACCAAGCGGCGCAGTTGCAGGGTATAGAGGCTGCGGGCCGGATGGGAGAGTCTGGGATGGGCGAGGGCGCTGTATTCGGCTGGCGTCATGGTCTGCTTCACGATCTGGAGTGGAGGGCATTATCCATCATGGCGGTGCCTCATACAATTCATGGTGCCGACCTGCGAGAGAACGGCTGTCGGGCGACGGTTGCCGATCATCTCTGCGCAAGGGGGCGAGCAAAATAGTCGGACCATTTCAAACGCTTGGCAGATATCAAGGCCAGCCCGGCTCGCTGCTCGACAATATTGTGTGGCGGTATCCAGCGCCCATGATCTAGTCTTAATGCTCAAATAACCATTTGACTAATAAGAGCTTTGTCAAGATGTCAAAAGCCGGACTACGGATCTTGGTGGTAGAAGACGAAGCGGTTTTTCGCCACTCACTGGTATCTTATCTCGAGCACGACGGGGCCTGCGTCTTTCAGGCAGAAGACGGGATTGAGGGGCTCTCTGCCGCAGCGCTCTATCACCCCGATGTGGTGTTGTGTGATCTGAACATGCCGAACATGGATGGCCATGAGGTGATTGCCTGCCTCACCGCCCGCTATCCACAGGTGCCCGTCATCGTCATCTCCGGTCAGGATCAGATGGCTGCGATCGAGCGTGCGCTGCGGGCGGGGGCCAGGGACTTCTTCATCAAACCGGTGAATGACTATGAGCAGATCCGCCGCAGCATCGAGCAATGCCTGACAAACCTCGGGCATCAGAGCCAGCAACTGGAGCTGATGGAACACATCGACTTCTTCCGTGGCCACGATCTGGCGAGCAGCCGGCTGCTCGCCTGGTTGGCCCCCCCTGGCATGCAGGAGTGGGGGCCCTGGCAGGTCACCTTTGCCGGCATGGGCAATCTCTTCATCCCGGATACCTTCAAACTGGACGACAAGCTGCTGGTACTGGTGATGGAATTGCCCATCCTCGGTGTGGATGCGGCTTTCTGTGGTGCCTTGGTGCGATCCCTGATGAACGGCCCCTATCGCCAATACCAGCAACAAGAGAGCCTGCTGTTGACCCAGCCACACCGATTGCTGGATTACCTCAATCTGCAACTGCTGGAGTCGGGCCTGCGTCACTCCTTTGCCATGGCGGCCCTGCTGTTCGATCAGGAGGATGGGCTGCTTTTTGCAAATGCCGGGCTCACCTCACCTCACTGGTTGATGCGTGCAGGGGGGTTGCCGCTCGGCTTGATGCGCAGCAGTCGCTACACGTTGCACAGGCGAAGCTGGCACGAGCCCTTTGATCTGCAGTTTCGCAGTGACAGCGGCAGCGCCCTGACGATGCAGGTTCGTCACCACTGACGCCGTGAAGTGAACACATGCAAACAGGGCGCCCATGGGCGCCCTGTTTGGTCTCTGCTGTTTGACCGGTCAAACGGTCGCAGACTGCAGTTTCTGCTCTTGTTCTTCGAGCTCTTTGGCCGGGCCTTCGGCACCGTGCATCCAGTAGACCAGGCGGTTGGCCATGGTCAGCAGGATGAGGGCGCTGATCACGGCGGCCAGTGCGATGCCACCGAAGATGGCCATGGCGCCGGATTCGCCGACGAAGGAGCCGATGAAGCCGGCGGCATAGTTGGCCAGGGCCACGAAACCGAACCAGGCACCCATCATCAGGGAGGCCAGGCGCAGTGGAGCCAGCTTGGTCACCATGGAGAGACCGATGGGAGAGAGGCAGAGCTCGCCCAGGGTATGGAACAGGTAGGCACCGACCAGCCAGAACATGGAGGTCTTGACAGCCTGATCACCACCTTGCTCCAGTACGGCACCGATCATGAACAGGAAGCCGACGGCCAGGAACAGCAGGCCCATGGCGAATTTCACCGGGGAGTTCGGCTCTTTCTTGCCGAGCTTGATCCAGATGGCGGCCACGACAGGGGCCAGGGTGATGATGAAGAAGGGGTTCAGGGACTGGAACCAGGCGGTCGGCACTTCGAAGCTGCCGATCATGCGGTCGGTATACTCCTGGGCATACAGGTTCATCAGACCACCGGCCTGCTCGAAGCCGGCCCAGAAGATGATGGTGAACAGGCCCAGTACCAGGATCACCTTGATGCGATCCACTTCCTGTTTGGTCAGGGGCGCTTTTTGCTCCTTAGAGCGTTGCAGGGCGGCACGCTGGGCGGCAGGCACACGGCCGATGTCGCCAAGGAAACGCTGGGCCATGGTGGCCTGCACGACCAGGGAGAGCAGCATGCCGATACCGGCGCTGACGAAGGCGGCTTGCCAGCCATAGGTGGTGGCGGCGGCGCCGCAGATCACACCGGCCAGCAGGGAGCCCAGGTTGATGCCCATGTAGAAGATGGTGAAGGCGCCGTCACGACGGTGATCCCCTTCTTTATACAGGTCGCCCACCATGGTGGAGATGTTCGGTTTGAACAGGCCGTTGCCTACGATCAGCAAGCCAAGGCCGGCATAGAAGACGGTGTTGACCATGTCAGGGAACATGGCGTGAGGCAGTGCCAGGGTAAACTGGCCGGCGGCCATCAGCACGGCACCGAACAGGATGGCACGGCGCTGGCCCAGGAAGGTATCTGCGAGCCAGCCGCCGATGATGGGAGTGATGTAGACCAGACCGGTATAGATGCCGTACAGCTTGAGGGCGTCGGCCTGGGTCCAGCCCATGCCACCGTTGGCGGTCAGGTCGGTCAGATAGAGGACGAGCACGGCACGCATGCCGTAATAGGAGAATCTCTCCCACAGTTCGGTACTAAAGAGCAAAAAAAGCCCTTTAGGGTGACCTAAAAAGGTCCCTTTGGACGGGTTATTCATTGGAACTTCCACCTGTGTCTTATATTTTTTTAGAAATTTTATGCAAGGGCTAGGAACAAGCCTTAATCCTTATAGAACAAGCGACTTTAAATTACAATATTATGATTTAGCGATATTTTATCTATCAATGGTTGAATATTTGTTTATAAAATGAAAAAGGGCATCGAATGATGCCCAGTTTTTTATTCTGCTTATCTTGTAAATATTCAGAGATTACAGCTCTTTGGCAAACTGCTTCAGCCAGCTGGTGAATTCTTTGCTGAGTTCCCGATGGCGCACGGCGTATTCCACATTGGCCTTCATGTAACCGAGCTTGCTGCCGCAATCGTGGCTGCGTCCCTTCATGAAGTAGGCATTGACCTGCTCCTTTTCCATCAGCATGGCGATGGCATCGGTCAGCTGGATCTCGTCGCCGGCGCCGGCCGGGGTTTTTTCCAGCAAGGGCCAGATATTGGCCGAGAGCACATAGCGACCGACCACGGCCAGGTTGGACGGGGCTTCATCCCGGGGCGGCTTCTCGACGATGGCCTGCATCGGCAGGGACATGCCTTCGCTCAGGGCTTCCCCCTTGATGTCGGCGATGCCGTATTTGTCCACTTCGCTCTCGGGGACGGCTTCCACCATGATCTGGCTGATCTGCTCCTCTTCGAACAGGTGCACCATCTCGGCCAGGTTGTCCTGCTTGAGATCGCTGGCCACCTCGTCGATCAGCACGTCCGGCAGCAGTACGGCGAAGGGTTGATCCCCGATGAGGGGGCGGGCACACAGTACTGCATGGCCCAGGCCTTTTGCTTCCCCTTGACGCACGTGCATGATGGTCACGTCTTTGGGACAGATGTGCTGAACTTCTTCCAGCAGTTGGCGCTTAACCCGCTTCTCCAGGGTCGCCTCCAGCTCGAAGCTCTTGTCGAAGTGGTTCTCGATGGAGTTCTTGCTTGAATGGGTCACCAGGATGATCTCCTTGATGCCGGCGGCGATGGCTTCGCGCACCACATACTGGATCAGCGGCTTGTCGACCACGGGCAGCATTTCCTTGGGGATGGCCTTGGTGGCGGGCAGCATGCGGGTACCCAGACCGGCAACGGGGAGAACGGCCTTGCGAACAACGAGCGGTGTCTTTTTCATGGAGTGAGTCCGAAGATACAAAGTGAGCTCATGATACCCGAAGAAAAATAGGGCAGCCACAGGCTGCCCTTGGGATGGCAGGGATTCAAACCGGTTACTTGACGATAATCATGTCCCGGTTTGCTTCCAGCGTGGCAGGTCCGATGCCACTGACGTCCGCCAGTTGATCGACGGAGGTGAACTTGCCCTGCTTCTCCCTGTGGTCGATGATGGCCTGTGCCTTCTTCTCGCCAATGCCCTTCAGGGCGGTGAGCTCGCCGGCACTGGCGGTATTGAGATTGATCTTGCCGCTCTCCTTGACTTGGGTGGTGGCCACAGGCTTGGTCGCCGCCTTGTCGGCGGCCAGCAGAGGTTGGCTCAACAGTGGGAGGCAGCCCAACAGCAGTGCGGCGATCAGGGTCTTCTTGTTCATATCGTCATGTCCTTATGTGGCGTTAGTATCACATTTATCATTAGCTGTGTTGCGCCACTTTTCGTCTGTTAGAATTAGCAGGGAATAACTCAGGCGAATCGGCTATAAGCCGAAGATACTCACTCGGTTACACTGACCAACCCTTTGAGCGAGAACTCTTTTCCATGTATCTACCCGCCATTTCCGAACTGGAGCCCATCGCCCGCGCCGCCGGTGAGGCCATCATGTCCATCTACAGCCAGCCCTTTGCGGTGGAGTACAAGCAGGACGAGAGCCCGCTGACGGCTGCGGACAAGGGGGCCCACGAGGTGATCGTTCAGGCGCTGGCGCGTCTCACTCCCGATATCCCGGTGTTGTCGGAAGAGTCCTCCCCCGAGGTGATGGCTGCGCGACTCGGCTGGTCCCGCTACTGGCTGGTGGATCCTTTGGATGGCACCAAGGAGTTTGTCTCCCGCAACGGCGAGTTCACGGTGAATATCGCCCTGATTGAACAGGGGACCCCGCGCTGGGGGCTGGTCTATGCCCCGGTACTGGACAAGCTCTGGTATGGGGGCAAGGGGATTGGCGCCTGGCGTGTGGCTGATGGCAGGCACGAGACCATCCAGACCCGCCCTCATGACGCTGGGCAAGTGTGGCGCGTGGTGGGCAGTCGCAATCACCTGTCGCAGGAGACACTCGAGTATCTGGCCCGTTTTGGCGAACTGGAGCGGGGCGAGATCGAGCTGGTCTCCATGGGCAGCTCTCTCAAGTTTTGCATCATTGCCGAGGGGGGGGCCGAGCTCTATCCGCGCCTCGCTCCCACCTGCGAGTGGGATACCGGCGCTGCGCAGGCGGTGCTGGAGGGGGCGGGGGGCAGCGTCACCCAACTCGATGGTTCACCGCTGCGCTATAACAAGCCGGATATTCTCAACCCCTGGTTTGTCGCCAGGGCGTGAGGCTGATACCGGGATGCAAAAAGGCCGGACTGGAGTGAACTTCCAGTCCGGCCTTTTTTATTTCGCTATGCGCTTCGGGTCAGAAGACCTTCTTGAACGGCTTGATGGTCACTTTGGCATAGACGCCAGCTGCCACATAGGGATCGGCATCGGCCCAGGCTTTGGCGTCAGCCAGCGAGGCAAACTCGGCGATGACGGTGCTGCCGGTAAAGCCGGCATCGGCCGGGTCCTCGGCATCGATGGCCGGGTTGGGGCCGGCAGTCAGCAGCCGACCTTCATCCTGCAGGGCTTGCAGGCGAGCCAGATGGGCGGGGCGAACCTGCTTGCGCAGCGGCAGGCTGCCCTGAACATCTTCGGAGTAGATGAGATACCACATGAGACAATCCTTTTCTGATGAGGGTTATTTTTTAAGCTGTTCTTTTTGATCAGCCGGAATGTGGCGGTAGAGGTAGACACCGCTGAGCAGGGTGAAGATCAGGGTCATGCCGAGCAGGCCGAACACCTTGAAGTTGACCCACATCTCCTGCGGCAGGTTGAAGGCCACATAGAGATTGAGCAGGCCGCAGACGGCAAAGAAACCGGCCCAGCCGAGGTTGACCCGATCCCAGATGGCGTCGGGTGCCTGCAGCTCCTTGGCCAGCATCTGCTTGATCAGGTTCTTGCCAAAGCCATAGCGGCTGATGAGCAGACCCAACGCAAACAGGGCGTTGATGACGGTCACTTTCCACTTGATGAAGGTGTCATCGTGGAAGAACACTGTGAGACCGCCAAAGAAGCCGACCAGCAGGAAGGTAAAAAGCTGCATCTTCTCGACCTTGCGATAGCGGATCCAGCTATAGGCGAGCTGCAGAGCGGTGACCACCACCAGGGCGCCAGTGGCCATGTAGATGTCGTAGAACTTGTAGACCGCAAAGAAAACGATAAGTGGAATAAATTCAATAAATTGCTTCATTTCTGACGCCTAGTCCTCAAAGATGGCCTGCAAATTTCGCCCAGTCTACCTGCACGGTGGACAACGGCAAATGAATAAGACTGCTCATTTTTACGCCGGTTCCGCGCTGTCGCCAAACAGTTGGTGAGCAATGGTGAGCCCCAGTCGTTGCTGATCGGCCAGCAGGTCGCGGATATGGCGCTCTTCAATCAGGGGATTGAGCAGTACGGCGCGTAGCAGGGTGAGAGGCTGCGCGCCGTAGCGCACCACGGCGCGCTGGGTACGGGAGACAAAGCTGTGCCCCTCGGCGCGCTGGGCTCTTTGCAGCGCCACGTTGAAGGCGTTGACCTGCTCGTTGGCCGCTTCATCCAGCACCTTACCCTGCAGATGGGGCGGGATGCAGCGGTAAGAGAGCAGGTTCATCACCGGAGCAGACATCAGCTCGAAGGCCGGATTGCTGGTAATAAGCTCGGCCATCAGTCGGGCCCGGTCGTAGTTGGCTTCGATAAGCTCGGCATAGCCTTGCTGGCCGAACAGCTGGAAGGCGGCATCCAGATAGAGGGCATTGGCCGGGCGGGTGCCCTCCAAGGTAAAGCGGCCCTGATCAAACGAGGTGGCACGAATGGCGTAGGGGGCCTCCCGCTTGACCGCCATCATCAGGTCCGGCTGGCGGCAGAGCAGCATGCCGGTACCGAGCGGCACCAGCAGCTGTTTGTGGCCATCCAGAGTGACGGTATCGGCGTGCTCGATCCCGGCCAGCAGGTTTTGATAGCGGGGGGAGAAGAGGGTTGGACCACCCCAGGCGGCATCCACGTGGAAGTGAATCTGCTCGCGTTCGGCGATGGCCGCCAGCTCCGGCAGGGGATCGATGGAGCCAAAGTCGGTGCTGCCCGCCACGCCGACCAGCGCCAGCACTTTCAATTTTTGCTCTTTGCACTGGATCAGCGCCTGTTCCAGCGCCGCCAGACTGAGCCGGTTCTGCTCGTCGGTCTCGAGGCGCCAGACGCTGCGGGCGCCCAGCCCCAGCAGATCCATCCCCTTGTCGAAGGAGTAGTGCATCAGCCGGGAGCCGAGAATGACGGCGCCGCGATAGCCCTGCTCGTAGAGGGCGAACAGGTTGTCGCCGCAGGCGCGGTTGCGGGCCAGCCAGAGGGCGGTGACGTTGGCGATGGTGCCGCCGCTGGTCATGACGCCGAGGGCGGCATCCTTGGCATGCATCTGTTCGCCGTAGAAGGCATCGTTCATGCCGTAGATGAGGCGGTGCAGCTTGGCCAGCACCTCCCGCTCCAGAAAGCTGAGCAGACGGGAGGACTCCATCTTCATCGGATTCTGGTTGAGCATCACCACCAGACGGGAGAGCTCGGCAGTGAAGGCCGGCAATGGTGCCGTCATATGACCCATGTAGCGTGGTGAGGTGAGGTGAGAGGCGCCGGGTACCAGAGTAGCCAGCCGGGCGAGATAGGCTTCGGCCGAGCAGCCGCTGGCGGGCATGCGGGACTGGTCGAGCTGATGGGTGAACAGGTCGCGCTGGTAGGGGGCCTGACTGTCGTCGGAGTGGTGGAAGGTCTCCAGCAAGGTGCTCATCGCCTCGCCAAAGGCGGGATCCGCTTGTGCAAACAGCTCAGTCAACTTCATCAGGTTCTCCAGACCAGGTCACCGGGGTAGGTGTCTATGCCGCTTCTGTCGGGCATCGGCGGCAGAGCATACACCAAAGGGGGGCGGGTGACAGCCACCCCATTTTTTAAGCGAACACTTGTACTCTGAAATGGCGCTGGGTAGAGTGTCGCCAATGATGACGGAGTGAATGTTATGAGTGGTGTGATGGATTACTCCCCCCGGGAAGAGCTGGCCAACCGGCTGAGCCACGGAGCGGGATTGTTGCTGGGTATTGCCGGGTTGGTGCTGCTGCTCATCAAGGGGTGGGGGCAGGGCACGCAAGCGCTGGTGAGCTACAGCCTCTATGGCGGCAGTCTGGTGCTGCTCTATCTCGCCTCGACCCTCTACCACAGCATGGCGGAGGGCAAGGCGCGACGCTGGTGCAAGGTGTTTGATCACTGCGCCATCTATCTGCTGATCGCCGGTACCTATACCCCCTTCCTGCTGGTGGCGCTCGATACGCCGCTGGCGCGCGGGCTGATGGTGGTGATCTGGGGGCTGGCGCTGGCCGGGGTGGTGTTCAAGCTGATATTCATCAACCGCTTCAAGAAGTTGTCGCTGTTTACCTATCTGATGCTGGGCTGGCTGTCGCTGGTGGTTATCTATCAGCTCTATATCCATCTGGCTGGTGAAGGGCTGCTGCTGCTCGCGGCGGGCGGGCTGGTCTACAGCCTCGGGGTGATCTTCTACGTCGCCAAGCGAATTCCCTACAACCACGCCATCTGGCATCTGTTTGTGCTGGGGGGCAGCATTTGTCACTTTATGGCCATTTATGGTTATGTCGTTTAATTAACCCTTAATTGGTATTTTTGCCGCACCAAAGGATAAATTCGTGCGTTATCACACAGTTGGCGGCATCGTTTGCTGACAAGCTAGGGACAGTTCAATTCGCAAAGGATGCACACAATGAGTGATATCGCGCTTTCCATCAGCATGTTGTCGCTGGTGGCAGTGCTGGGGCTCTGGCTGGGGAACTGGCGAGTCTATGGCGTCGGGTTGGGGATAGGAGGGGTGCTGTTCGGCGGCATCATAGTCGGCCACTTTGCTGGCCTCTCCGGTCTCGCACTGGATGAACAAACCCTGCACTTCATTCAAGAGTTCGGTCTGATCCTGTTTGTCTACACCATCGGCATTCAGGTTGGTCCCGGCTTCTTTTCTTCTCTGCGCAGCTCCGGTCTCAAGCTCAACGGCTTTGCGGCACTGCTGGTGCTGCTTGGCGGCGTGGTCGCTGCGGCCCTGCACCAGCTGTTCGATGTGCCGCTGCCGGTGATCCTCGGGGTATTCTCCGGTGCGGTCACCAATACTCCTTCGCTTGGTGCGGGCCAGCAGATCCTGGGTGAACTGGGTGCAGCTCCCGGCTCCACCGGTCTGATGGGGATGGGCTATGCGGTTGCCTACCCGTTCGGTATCTGCGGCATTTTGCTCACCATGTGGCTGATTAGGGTCTTCTTTCGCATCAAGGTTGAGGAGGAAGCTGCCCAGTTCGAGCTGCAGACCGGCAAGACCAAGGAGAGTCTGCAGACCATCAACATCGCGGTGCGCAACCCCAATATGCATGGCCTGATGCTGAGCGAGATTCCGAGTCTCGACGAGGTTGATGTCATCTGCTCGCGCCTCAAGCGCGGCGATGAGCTGATGGTGCCGCGTCCCGATTCGCGCATCGAGTTGGGCGACCTGCTCCACCTGGTGGGTGAGCGCCATGCGCTGCACAAGGTGCTGCTGGTGCTCGGGGAGGAGGTGGAGACCTCGCTCTCGACTCGTGGTACCGACCTGCGCGTCGAACGGGTGGTGGTGACCAACGAGCAGGTTTTGGGCAAGAAGATCCGCGATCTCGACATCAAACAGCGTTATGACGTGGTGATCTCCCGCCTCAATCGTGCCGGTATCGAGCTGGTGCCGACCAGCCAGACCAGCCTGCAGTTCGGTGACATCCTCAACCTGGTTGGACGCCTCGATGCCATCGAAGCGGTGACCAATGTGGTCGGCAACGTGCAGCAGAAACTGCAGCAGGTGCAGATGCTGCCGGTCTTTATCGGGATCGGTCTTGGCGTGCTGCTGGGCTCCATCCCCTTCTATCTGCCGGGCTTCCCGGCCGCGCTCAAGCTCGGCCTGGCGGGCGGGCCGCTGGTGGTGGCGCTGATCCTGTCGCGGATCGGCAGCATCGGCAAGCTCTACTGGTTCATGCCGCCCAGTGCCAACCTGGCGCTGCGGGAGATCGGGATCGTGCTGTTTCTGGCGGTGGTCGGCTTCAAGTCCGGTGCCGGTTTCGTCGATACCCTGATCCACGGCGATGGCCCCTCATGGATGCTCTACGGCGTCGCCATTACGCTTATTCCGTTGCTGGTGGTCGGGGTGCTGGCTCGCCTCTATGGCAAGATGAACTACCTCACCCTGTGTGGTTTGCTGGCCGGCTCCATGACCGATCCTCCCGCGCTGGCCTTTGCCAACGCCATGCATCCGACCAGCGGCGCCAGCGCCCTCTCATATGCCACTGTCTACCCGCTGGTGATGTTCCTGCGGATCATCTCGCCGCAGCTCTTGGCCATCATCCTCTGGGCTGGCGCATAACTCTCTGAAATGGCAGGTGCATGGTTTGTCATGCTCCTGCCATATTTCTGTAATGTACTGATAAAATTGATTTTATTTTATATCCCACCGTTAGCTCCGACCCTTCTGGCCGGCTGAACAGTTCAGCCCCAAATCAGTCTATTCTTTCGAATTTTCGAACTGGTTATTTCCACTGCCTGTGTGCAAAGTAGGCTGTGGCTTTTTGCATGCAAATCAGGATTCAGGAGAGAACATGATTACCAATGCCATTACCTTGGAACAGGGCGTAACCGTAACCCAACTCAAAGGAAAGATTTACCTGCTTGCCGCAGACGGCAGCCGGAAGCTGTTGGTTGAAGGGGATGTACTGCCAAAAGGGGCTGTGATTGTATCTCCCGATGGTGGCAGCTTTATGGGCGGCAACCAGTCGTTCAATGTGCAGCCGGCCGGTCAGCCGAGCGAGTCGGCCGAAGAGGGAGATGCACCCCAGCTGGCACAAAACGGTGCACCCGGCACTCCGAGCGATATCAATGCACTGCAACAAGCCATTTTGGGTGGCGCTGACCCGACCAAGACTTTTGAAGCCTCTGCCGCGGGTGGTGCTCCTGCTGCTGGCGGTGGCGGCGTCGGTGGTGTTGCTGGCGCCAGTGGCAACGGCGGCTTTGTCACCATCGACCGCGTAGGGGATGCCACTATCTCTCAGGCGGGGTTTGATACGACCTACAATAATGGCACCGCGCCGACGCTGGATGCGACAGGCATTGCAGATCAGCCTTTCATCTCCGCCAATCTGACCCTCTCTGCGCAGCCTCAAGTAAATGAAGGCGGTTCCATCACCTTTACTGCCTCTGTTGATGTACCTGTTTTTGGCACCGATCTGGTCATTACTCTCTCAAATGGTGCTGTCATTACCATTCCTGCTGGCCAAACTACCGGTTCCGTTACGGTGGCTGCGCCTGCCGACAGCCCCTATGTCGACCCGTCCACGATCACTGTTTCGATCACTGGTACTCAGGGCGGTGGTTTCAACCAGATCATTACCGGTCCTTCAACGACCACCCAGATTAACGACACCATCGATACCACTACAGTGACCCTGGGTGCTCCGGCGCAGGTCAACGAAGGGGGCCAGATCACCTACAGCGCCAGCGTCAACAATGCCCCGCAGAGTGACCTGGTGCTGACCCTGTCCAACGGCGCCAGCATCACCATCAAGGCGGGCGAGCTGAGCGGCAGTGTGACGGTCGATGCCCCGAGTGACGACGTGTACAACGATGGCAGCAGCCTGACGGTGAGCATCACCGGCAGCAGCGGTGGCAACTACGAACAGCTGGACACCAGCAGCAAGGTGACCACCGAGGTGGCCGACACCGTGGACACCACCACGGTGACCCTGAGCTCGGCCACCAACGGCCAGACCGTGACCGAGGGCGGCAGCATTGTCTACACCGCCAGCGTCAGCAACCCGGTGACCGGCAGCCCGCTGACCGTGACCCTC
>NZ_JAPCIZ010000069.1:0-21487 GCF_027707725.1 Aeromonas sp. QDB25
CAGATTGCTTGATTCAAATTGTTAAAGAGCGTCACGCTTATCGCGTTGAGGAGGCGCATCTTACGCTCCTCACTTCGAAAGTCAAGCGGTTGTTTTCGCTTTTCTTTCGGCGCCCACTTCGCAAGAAAGCTGGCTCATCAGGTTGGCGTAGTCCGCCGTGCTGGTAGGGGCGCATTATAGGGAGCCGCGCCGGGATGACAAGGGCTATTTTGCGAAAAATAGTCCTTTTTACCGTTTTGTGGCTCGAACGCCTACTTATCAAACAAAAAGCCCTGCTTACGCAGGGCTCTGGCCGCTTTGAATGACGTCGCTGTTACTTTTTTGACCAAAACTCACGGGCAAAGCCGCGCACCTTGTCCCAGTCGGTGAATTCCAGATCCTTGCTGGTATCCGTGCTGCCCCCGGTAATCTTCATGATCAACTGAATGATACGGGTCTGCCACCAGTTGTAACGGGAGTACTGCAATGCCCCGGCAAACACCCCCAGAGTTTTGGGCTTCCAGGGAGAGAGGCGCAGAAACTTCTTCATGTAGGCGTTTGTCTGCGGCGTCTGCTTCTCGGGCTTGCGTGCCGTCAGGTTCACACAGAAGAACGCCGCATTGGCTACTTCCAACTGTTCATGATGTGCGTGTATGAAGCTGAGCAGGCTGGGGTGGAAGTTACCATAACGAATGGAAGCGCCAATCAACACCTTGGCATACTTGCTGAGGTTGCACATGGGCAGGGTGTGCAGGTCGTGCATCACCACTTCGCATCCTGATATTTCCTCCAGCATGACATCCACGATTTTCCGCGTTTGCCCGTCCCGGGAAGAATAAAGCACCAAAATTTTGTCCATACCAACCTCAACTACGCCAGAATGCAGGAGTAAACAGTACCAGAAGTGTGAAGATTTCCAATCGACCAAACAACATGGCCACGATCAATATCCACTGGGCAGTGGCCGAGATATTGCCGAAGTTGGCCGACACCTCCCCCAGACCCGGCCCCACATTGGTGAATGCCGCAGCCACGGCGGAGAAGGCCGTCACTTCGTTCAGCCCCGTCATCAGCAGCAACAGCATGAAGATGAAGAACAGGATGATGTAGGTGGCAAAGTAGCCCCAGACCGCTTCCACGATCCGCTCCGGTACGGCGCGGCGTCCCAGCTTCAAGGTGTAGATGGCCCGCGGATGCACCAACCGTTTGAGTTCACGCATCCCCTGCAGGAACAGGATCATGAAACGCATCACCTTGATGCCCCCCCCGGTACTGCCGGCACAACAGCCGATGAAGGCAGAGAACATCAACAGCATGGGCAGGAAGGAGGGCCAATCCGCATAGCTGGTGGTGCTGTACCCCGTGGTCGTGCCCAGAGACACCGCCTGGAACAGGCCATGGTTGAGCGCATCCTGCCAGGTATCGTAGTGGCCGTGGAACAGCAGAGAGACGAAACAGATCAGCACCAGCACGCACTGGATGCTCAGAAACACCTTGAGCTCGGAGTCACGCAGATAACTGCTCACGCGCACCGGCTTGTGGGCAAACACCATGAAGTGCAGCGCGAAGTTGACGCTCGCCAGCAACAGGAACACCACTGTGATCAGGTTGATGGCCGGGCTGTCGAAGAAACCGATGCTGGCGTCGTGGGTCGAGAACCCCCCAACCGACAAGGTGGAGAAGGAGTGGCAGATGGCATCGAACAACGTCATTCCCGCCATCCAGTACGCGAGAGCGCAGAGGGAGGTCAGCAACAGATAGATGAACCAGAGCGCCTTGGCCGTCTCGGCGATGCGCGGGGTCACCTTGTTGTCCTTGACGGGCCCCGGGATCTCGGCGCGATAGAGCTGCATGCCCCCAATGCCGAGCAGCGGCAGCACGGCCACCGCCAGCACGATGATCCCCATGCCACCGAGCCATTGCAGCAGCTGGCGGTAGAAGAGAAACGCCTTGGGCAGATTGTCCAGCCCGGTCAGCACCGTTGCGCCCGTGGTTGTCAGGCCGGAAAACGACTCGAAAAATGCCTCCGAGACCGACATGTTCGGCACGTCGCTGATGATGAAGGGGACGGCACCCACGCTCCCCAGCACCACCCAGAACAGCACCACGATGAGGAAGCCTTCCTTGGACCTGAGTTCCTTTTTCTGATGGCGGTTGGGAAACCAGAGCAGGAGGCCGAGCAGGAGGGCTATGACGAAGGAGTTGACGAACTCGGTACCACCGCCATCACGATACCCAAAAGCGACCATCGCGGGCAGCAGCATGGTCGAGCTGAACAGGGCAACCAGCAGACCGACGATACGAATGATGCTCAGAATCTGCATTCCGGCTCCCTCTTCAGACTAAAAGAGCGATGGATTCTAGCCATCTAAGGGACGAAGGGATACCCGACCCTGGGTCCGGTCGGTCAATTCCTGTGCGATACGGGCCCAGAGCGCAGACTCCCACGCTACCTGAAGGGTGACGCTGGCACCATAATCGGCCACCAGCAACTGCCCTTGATGGGCAGAGATGAGGGACTCCACGGCCCCCATGTCGGTGTAGTCACACTGGATCACGGAAGAGGTCAGCTGACGCTTGATACAGGTTTCAAGTTGCTTGAGTGCTGCCCCCACACCACCGCCATAGGCCTTGACCAGGCCACCGGTCCCCAGCAGCACGCCACCGTAATAGCGCACCACCACGGCGGCGACTTCACCCAGACCGGCCCCCATCAACTGGGCCAGCATGGGTTTGCCCGCCGTGCCCGAGGGTTCGCCATCATCACTGAAACCATAAACCTGGCTGTCTTGCGGGGCGCCGGCGACAAAAGCCCAGCAGTGATGCCGGGCTCCCGGGTGTTGCTGTTTGATCTCGTCTATCCAGGCCTTGGCGGCCTCGACGGTCGGAGTGTGGGCGATGTAGGTAATGAAGCGGCTCTTCTTGATCTCTTCGCTCACCTCCAGTGGGGCTGCCGGTATGGGGTAATCCGTCGCCATCAGAGCCCTGCTTGTCTGGTCAGGTTCTCCACCCCGTTGGCATGCAGCACCACGTTGTCCTCGATGCGAATGCCACCATAGGGACGCAGCGCCTCCACCTTGTTCCAGTTGACCCGCTTGCCCTGCTCACCCTGGCGCAGCGGCTCCAGCAGGCTGTCGATGAAGTAGAGACCCGGTTCTATGGTGAAGACCTGACCCACTTCCATCACCCGGGTGCAGCGCAGATAAGGGAACTGCTCGGGGGCCGCCAGGTGGGTGCCACGCTCATCCTGCATGAAGCCGCCGACATCGTGTACCTGCAGGCCGAGGAAGTGGCCGAGACCGTGGGGGAAGAAGACATTGGTCACCCCGGTGTGGATCATCTCGTCCACCGACATGTCTACCAGTTCGGTGGCTTGCAGCAGGCGCGCCAGCCTGTGGTGCATCTGCAGGTGCAGCTCGCTGTAGCGGCGGCCCGGCTTGATCTCGTCGATGATCTCCTGTTGCTGTGCATCCAGCGCAGCAATCAGATCGGCGAACTCACCGCGGCGCCAGGCCCAGGTTCGGGTAATGTCGGAGGCATAACCGTGCACGTCCACTCCGGCATCGATGAGGAAGGAGTAACGCTCCGCATCGGGCACCCGCTGGGTGGAGAGATGGGTGTAGTGCAGGATGGCCGCATTGCGGTTGATGGCAACAATGTTGCCGTAGGGCGCCTCATTGGCCCCCTGTCCGACCGCCTTCATGTAGGCCAGGTTGATCTCGAACTCGCTCGCCCCCGCCATGAAGGAGTCCTTGGCCGCGATGTGGCCGCGCACGCCGATGCGGTTGGCATCGCGAAGACATTCCAGCTCATAGGGCGTCTTGTAGGCACGTTGGTAGTGCAGGTAGTTGAGGACCGCCTCCGGATTGGGCTGGCCCAGTCCCAGCAGCTCGGCCACTTCCAGATGGCCGCCCAGATAGGCCCACTCCTGCTTGTTGGCCGGCAGGTGATCGGCAACCTGCTCCGGGCGAGTCAGGAAGCGAATGTCGAAGAAGTCGACCCAGAAGGCGTTGGGCAACTCCGCCACCTTGTGCCAGAAGTCCACCGGCCGGTAGAACAGCAGCACCGGCTTGCTCACACCATCCACCAGCAACCAGCAGTGAGGGTTGTCCAGCACCGGCAGCCAGGCCTTGAACTGGGGATTCACCTTGAAGGGATAATCCTGATCATCGAGGAAGATACGATGAGTCTGGCCGGAGTGGATAGCGAGACCGCCAAGACCCTGTTGTTGCAGGATGTCGCGGGTACGCTGCTGAAGGGTGTCGAGATGCTGGGCAAAAAGTTGGCTGTAACTGCTCATGGCGTCCTGCTCCGGGCGAATGTGACTTCAGCATAACATCAAGCGAATCAAGGCTCGAGCCACCCAGCTTTCGCTTCGTGAGGTAACGCATAGGTTACAGGCTTTTTGTTATGAAGATAAAACAGACAATTAACAAACAAAGAACAATTCAATACACTGCCCACAGACAGTAGATATCAGCCGTCAGGAACGACTCATGCAAAACCTTTGTCTGTGGACACCGGATCAGGACAGGATGCAGCACTCCAACCTCCACCAGTTCATGGCCGAGGTCAATCACTTCCATGGTCTGCAACTGCGCAGCTATGCCGACCTGTATCAATGGTCGGTGGAGAAGACCACCCGCTTCTGGCCCCTGGTGTGGCAGCACTGCGGTGTCAAGGGCGAGCTTGGCAACATTGTGGCGGAGAACCGCCAGGATATGCAGCGCGCCCGCTGGTTCCCCGACAGCCAGCTCAACTTCGCCGAGAACCTGCTGCGCCGTCAGGATGAGAGCCCGGCCATCATCTCCCGCATCGAAGGGGGCCCAAGCCGGACCCTGAGCTGGCATGAGCTGGCAGATCAGGTCGCCCGCCTGGCCCAGTGGCTTCGCAGCCAGGGCATAGGCCGAGGTGATGTGGTCGCAGCCTACCTGCCCAATATCCCGGAAACCGTGGTGGCCATGCTGGCAACCACCAGCCTCGGCGCGATCTGGACCTCCACCAGCCCCGATTTTGGCGAGGCCAGCGTGGTGGAGCGCTTCGGCCAGACCCGTCCCAGGGTGCTGTTCGCGGTGGATGGCTACCGCTACGGCGGCAAGGCCATCGACATTCAGGGCAAAGTAGCGAGCGTCGTCGGTCAGCTCGACAGCATAGAGCAGACGGTGATGATCCCCCTGCTCGGCAACCCGCTGCTGCTTGGTCACAACTGGCAGCAATTGCTGGCAAGCCAGCATGATGCCCAGCTCGCCTTCGAGACCATGGCCTTCAACGACCCGCTCTACATCCTCTACTCCTCCGGCACCACCGGCACACCCAAGTGCATCGTGCACGGCATTGGCGGCACCCTGCTGCAACACCTGAAAGAGCACCAGTTGCACTGCGACATCAAGCCGGGGGAGCGCATCTTCTACTTCACCACCTGTGGCTGGATGATGTGGAACTGGCTGGTGAGCGCCCTCGCCTCCGGCGCCACCCTGGTGCTCTACGATGGTTCCCCCTTCTACCCGGATGGCAACGTGTTATGGGATCTCGCACGGGACGAAGAGGTCGCCCTGTTCGGCACCTCGGCCAAGTATCTCGATGCGCTGCACAAACAGGGTTATGCCCCCATCAAGACCCATGACCTGCCTGCCTTGCGCCTCATCTGCAGCACCGGCTCCGTGCTGTCGCCGGAGGGGTTTGACTACGTTTACCAGCAGATAAAGCAGGATGTGCAGCTCAGCTCCATCTCTGGCGGCACCGACATCTGCTCCTGCTTCGTCATCGGCAACCCCTTGAGCCCCGTCTATCGCGGCGAGAGCCAGGGGCGCGGCCTCGGTCTCGCGGTGCAGGTATTCAACGAGGCGGGCCAGCCGGTGCTGGGTGAAAAGGGCGAACTGGTCTGCACCAAGCCGTTCCCGGCCCAGCCCATCTACTTCTGGGGGGACGAAAACGGCGACAAGTACCACGCCGCCTACTTCGAGCGGTTCGACAACATCTGGTGCCACGGGGACTGGATCGAGCTGACCCCGACCGGCGGCATCCTGTTCTACGGCCGCTCCGACGCGACCCTCAACCCGGGCGGCGTGCGCATCGGCACCAGCGAGATCTACCGCTATGTGGAACAACTCGATGAGGTGGAAGAGAGCATCGTCATCGGCCAGCAATGGAAACAGGACGAGCGGGTGGTGCTGTTCGTCAAGCTCAAGGCGGGTTGCAAGCTGGACGACGGGCTGCGTGAGCGGATTTGCCAGCAGATCAAGCGACACTGCACCGCCCGTCATGTTCCTGCCCGCATCCTGCAGGTGGATGCCATCCCCCGCACCAAGTCCGGCAAGATAGTGGAGCTGGCGGTGCGGGAAGTGGTGCACAACCGCCCCGTCAACAACACCCACGCCCTCGCCGATCCCGAGGTCTTGAACCAGTATCGCAACCGGCCGGAACTGGCTAGCTGATACCACGCTCATCTCCATCGGAGGCGCCGCAAGGCGCCTCTTTTTTGCCCGTTTTGTGATGAAGAGCTTTTACTCGATAACTGTTAAACAAATGTTTTAAATAGGTGTTGAAAATGTCTCCTTTTGGATCAATAGTGAGCCTCGCCCCCTGCTGGGGATAAAGGAGCACCATTCCCCACAGAGTGGGAACAAGGAGACACTCTCATGATCTACCAAGGCGAAACCCTGACGGTCAGCTACCTCGAAGACGGCATTGCCGAACTGAGGTTTGATGCCCCGGGTTCAGTCAACAAGCTGGATCGCGCTACCCTGCTCTCCCTGAGCGAAGCGATCGCCGCATTACAGCAACAAGCCGATTTGAAGGGTCTGATCCTCACCTCCGGCAAAGACGCTTTCATCGTCGGCGCCGACATCACCGAATTCCTGGAACTGTTCGATCTGCCGCAGGAAGATCTGCTCGGCTGGCTGAAGAAGGCCAACGACATCTTCAGCGCCATCGAAGATCTGCCGGTGCCCACCCTCTCCGCCATCAAGGGCCATGCTCTGGGCGGCGGCTGCGAGACCATCCTCTCCACTGACTTCCGTCTGGCCGACACCAGCGCCAAAATCGGCCTGCCCGAGACCAAGCTCGGCATCATGCCGGGCTTTGGCGGCACTGTCCGTCTGCCGCGGGTGATCGGTGCCGACAACGCGCTGGAGTGGATCACCACCGGCAAGGATTACCGTGCCGATGACGCCCTCAAGGTGGGCGCCATCGACGCCGTGGTCGCCCCCGACGCGCTGCACAGCGCCGCCGTGCAGATGATCAAGGACGCGGTCAACGGCAAGCTGGACTGGCAGGGCCGCCGCGCCGCCAAGAAGGCCCCGCTGCGCCTCTCCAAACTGGAAGCCATGATGAGCTTCACCACCGCCGCCGGCATGGTTGCCGCCGTGGCGGGCAAACACTATCCGGCCCCCATGGCCGCCGTGAAGACGGTGGAAGCCGCCGCCGGCATGGGCCGTGACGAGGCGCTGGCCGCCGAGGCCGCCACCTTCATCAAACTGGCGAAAACCGACGTGGCCAAGGCGCTGGTCGGTATCTTCCTCAACGATCAGCACATCAAGGCGCTGGCCAAGAAGGCCGCCAAGCAGGCAAACAAGGCCACCGGCCATGCCGCCGTGCTGGGTGCCGGCATCATGGGGGGCGGCATCGCCTACCAGTCTGCCAGCAAGGGCATCCCGGCGGTGATGAAGGACATCAACGAGAAGGCGCTGGCACTTGGCATGAATGAGGCCACCAAGCTGCTCAACGGCCAGCTCGAGCGCGGCCGCATCGACGGCATCAAGATGGGCCAGGTGCTCTCCGCCATCACGCCGACCCTCAGCTATGACAACGTCAAGCATGTGGACGTGGTGGTCGAAGCTGTGGTCGAGAACCCGAAAGTGAAGGCCGCCGTGCTGGGCGAAGTGGAAGGGATCATCGGCGAAGACGCCGTGCTCGCCAGCAACACCTCCACCATCCCCATCTCCCTGCTGGCCAAGGGACTGAAGCGCCCCGAGAATTTCTGCGGCATGCACTTCTTCAACCCGGTGCACCGCATGCCGCTGGTGGAGATCATCCGCGGCGAGCAAACTTCCGATGAAACCATCAACCGCGTGGTGGCCTACGCCGCCGCCATGGGCAAGTCCCCGGTCGTGGTCAACGACTGCCCCGGCTTCTTCGTGAACCGCGTGCTGTTCCCCTACTTCTTCGGCTTCAACAAGCTGGTCGCCGATGGCGCCGACTTCGCCGCCGTCGACAAGGTGATGGAGAAGGAGTTTGGCTGGCCCATGGGCCCCGCCTACCTGCTGGACGTGGTCGGCATCGACACCGGCCACCACGCCGGTGACGTGATGGCGCAGGGTTTCCCGGCACGCATGAGCAAGGAAGGCCGCACCGCCATCGACGTGATGTACGAAGTGAACCGCTTCGGTCAGAAGAACGGCAAGGGCTTCTACGCCTACGAGCAGGACAAGAAGGGCAAGCCGAAGAAGGTGGCCGACGCAGCCAGCTACGAGCTGCTGGCCCCCATCGCCAAGCCGAAGCAGGACTTTGACAAGGACGCCATCATTGCTCGCATGATGATCCCGATGATCAACGAGGTGGTGCTCTGTCTGGAAGAGGGCATAGTCGCCACGCCAGCCGAAGCCGACATCGCGCTGGTCTACGGTCTGGGCTTCCCTCCCTTCCGCGGCGGCGTGTTCCGCTATCTGGACACTATCGGTCTGGATCGCTACGTGGCCATGGCCGACCAGTATGCCGACTTGGGCCCGCTCTACCGCGTCAGCGACCGCTTGCGTGAGATGGCCGCCCAGGGCAACACCTTCTACTGATTGCGGAAAGGAGATCCATTCATGAAAGACGTAGTCATTGTCGACTGTATCCGGACCCCGATGGGCCGGTCCAAGGGCGGCGCCTTCCGCAACGTGCGTGCAGAAGACTTGTCCGCGCACCTGATGAAATCCATCCTGCTGCGCAACCCCAACCTCGACCCGAACGAGATCGAGGATATCTACTGGGGCTGCGTGCAGCAGACCCTGGAGCAGGGCTTCAACATCGCCCGCAACGCCGCCCTGCTGGCCGGCATTCCCAAGCAGGTGGGGGCAGTCACCGTCAACCGCCTGTGCGGCTCCAGCATGCAGGCGCTGCATGATGCCTCCCGCGCCATTCAGGTAGGTGATGGGGATATCTTCATCATCGGCGGCGTCGAACACATGGGCCACGTGCCCATGAGCCACGGCGTCGACTTCCACCCCGGCATGGCCAAGTCGGTGGCGAAAGCCTCCGGCATGATGGGGCTGACCGCCGAGATGCTCGGCAAGCTGCACGGCATCAGCCGATCGCAGCAGGACGAGTTTGCCGCCCGCTCCCACCGCCGCGCTCACGCCGCCACCGTGGAAGGCCGTTTTGCCAAGGAGATCGTCGGGCTGGAAGGCCATGACGCCAGCGGCGCCCGCTTCTTCTACGACTATGACGAGGTGATCCGCCCGGAGACCACGGTAGAAACCCTGAGCCAGCTGCGCCCGGTGTTTGATCCGGTCAACGGCACCGTTACCGCCGGCAGCTCCTCGGCCCTGTCCGATGGCGCCGCCGCCATGCTGGTGATGAGCGCGGATCGCGCCAAGGCCCTCGGCCTCACGCCTCGCGCCAAGGTACGTGCCATGGCCATCGCCGGCTGCGACGCCGCCATCATGGGTTACGGCCCGGTGCCGGCCACCCAGAAGGCGCTCAAACGGGCCGGTCTGACCATCGGCGACATCGATCTGTTCGAGTTGAACGAGGCGTTTGCCGCCCAGTCCCTCCCCTGCGTGAAGGATCTGGGTCTGCAAGACCTGGTGGACGAGAAGGTGAACCTCAACGGTGGCGCCATCGCCCTGGGTCACCCGCTCGGCTGCTCCGGTGCCCGCATCTCCACCACCCTGATCAACCTGATGGAAGAGAAGGACGCCACCCTGGGAGTCGCCACCATGTGCATCGGCCTGGGTCAGGGCATCGCCACCGTGTTCGAACGGGTGTAAGTGAATCGCCCCTGACTGCTCGCCGGTCAGGGACGCCGCCTCGGGGCGGCCACAACAGACAGAAGGCGGCCCTGCTTCCCGGCACAGCGGCCCCATCACGAATACCGGGTCGGCCTGCCGACCCTGCTGTCGAGTCTGTGGAACGCGCCACACGGGGTGCGCTCCTGCCGTCGGAATCTGCGTGTTGGCCGGCCCGTTTGGGTCGGCCTTTTTTATTCTTTTCCCGCGATCGGGGCCAATCCTGAGGCTATATTGCCCATAACTTCACATTAGAGGGGGGGCTTGCTTGCTTTTTGCTCCCCCGACAGGTTCAATCTGCACAAAAAAATGGGTGGATGCACATACATATGTCAACGAGCAAACAACTGCTTATCGTCGACGACGATCGGGAGATCCGCGAGCTGCTCAACGAGTACCTGACCCGGGCCGGTTTCGAGGTACTGACCGCGGCTGAAGGGAACGAGATGCGCCAACAACTGGCCCAGCACAGCCCGGACCTCATCATTCTGGACATCATGATGCCCGGCGACGACGGCTTTACCCTCTGCCAGCAGATCCGCCGCGACTCCCAGGTACCCATCATCATGCTCACCGCCGCCTCCGACGAGGCTGACCGGGTGATCGGTCTGGAACTTGGCGCCGACGACTACATCGCCAAGCCGTTCAGCCCGCGCGAACTGCAGGCCCGCATCAAGGCGCTGCTGCGCCGCGCCGAATTCCGCCAGCCGGAGAAAGAGAAGGAACCGAGCCGTCGGCTGCGCTTCGCCGAGTGGACCCTGGACACCCTGAGCCACCAGCTGACCCACGAAGATGGCAGCCTGCTGGATCTCTCCGGCAGCGATGCCCTGCTGCTCGGCATGTTCCTGCAGCAGCCCGGCGTGGTGCTGGACCGGGATACCATCTCGGACGCCACCCGCGGTCGCGAGAGCCTGCCCATGGAGCGCGGCATCGATGTGCAGATCAGCCGCCTGCGCCAGAAGCTGGGTGACAACGGCAAGAGCCCGCGCATCATCAAGACCATTCGCGGCAGCGGCTACATGCTGATCGCCGAAGTCCACGAGATCCCGTAACAGACAGACGCTGCGGCGAGGCCTTGAACGGGCAGAAGAGAGACCCATCACGGGGCAACGGCAAGGCACAGAGGTAAGCACCCCATGCTGATCGACAAGAGACACACGCTGCCATGACGGGGCAGAAGTTCTGGCGGGCCCTGGTGCCCCGCTCCCTGCTGTCGCGGATGCTGCTGCTGTTGCTGCTCGCCATCCTGCTCTCCCAGACCATCCTCACCGGCATCTGGATGCAGCAGATCCAGAAGCGGGAGCTGGAGGGCATGCTCAGCACCACCCGCAACCTGGCGCTGTCGGCGGCTTCCACCGTCAACTTCTTCAAGTCCCTGCCCCTGCAATACCGCCACATCGCGCTGGACCAGCTGCGCAACATGGGGGGCAGCCGCTTCTTCGTCTCCTTGAACGAGGAAGAGATCCACATCAGCGCCATCCCCGACAGCGAGCGCAAGACGCTGGTGCTCAAAGAGGTGCAGGAGGTGCTCAGCCGCAAACTCTCCGACGCCATGGCGATCAAGGTGGACTTCTCCCGCCCCGAGGAGCTGCACGTCTTCAACAACGACACCCTACTGGCGGATCTCCCCTCCTCCTGGGCCCGCTACACTCTGTCGCTGGAGCCCATCAATCCGCCGGTGCTGGTGACCCAGATCGAGATAGAACCGGGGGAGTGGCTCTATCTGGCGGCCCTGCTACCCGCCCCCTACATGACGCTGGATGACACCGTGATGCCGAGCAACCAGGTGCGTTTCATCGCCCTGATGACGGTCTTCCTCTGCTTCTTCACCTTCATGCTGGTGCGCTGGCAGACCCGCCCCCTGCGTCGCCTCGCCAAGGCGGCGGTCAACCTCGGCAAGGACATCGACCAGCCGTCCCTCAAAGAGGAGGGTGCCTCCGAAATCGTGGCGGCGACCCGCGCCTTCAACATCATGCAGCAGCGCATTCGCCGCTTCATCGACGACAGGGAGCGGCTGTTCAGCTCCATCTCCCACGACCTCAAGACCCCCATCACCCGGCTGCGACTGCGGGTCGAACTGCTGGACGACGAGGTGCAGATCGCCAAGTTCAACAAGGACCTGGACGAGCTGGAGCTGATGGTCAAAGGGGCGCTGCAGACGGTCAAAGAGACGGACATTCACGAGAACCTTGAGCAGATCGACGTCAACGCCCTGCTGGAGCAGATGGCGGAAGCCATGAACCTGCACGAGGATCTGCTCACCATCGAGGGCCACTGCAAGTGGCCCTATCGCGGCAAGCTGCTGGCCCTCAAGCGCTGCATCGGCAACCTGGTGGACAACGGCATCAAGTACGGCCAGAAGGTGCGCATCATCATCATGGATGACGAGGAGATGCTGATCCTCTTCATCATGGACGAGGGGCCCGGTCTGCCGGACGATCAGTTCGAGCGCATCTTCGAGCCCTACTACCGCCTCAGCACCGATGCCGCCGGCACCGGGCTGGGCCTTGGCATCGCCCGCAACATAGCCCACGCCCACGGCGGCGACCTGGTGCTGGAAAATCGCCCCCAGGGCGGCCTGCAGGCCACCCTCTCCCTACCAAGGCAGTAATGTATGAAGTGGTTGTCTTTTTCTGTCATCGCCCTGCTCTCCCTGCCCGTTTGTGCCTCCCAGGTGGAGGTATTGCACTGGTGGACCTCCGGCGGCGAGGCCAGGGCCGTGGAAGTGCTCAAGTCCGAGTGGGCCGAACAGGGCAACCAGTGGAACGACTTCGCGGTACAGGGGGGGGGCGGCAAGAGCGCCATGACGGTGCTGAAGAGCCGGGCCCTGGCGGCCAACCCGCCGGAGGCGGCCCACCTCAAGGGGTTCGAGCTGCACGAGTGGGGCAGCCTGGGCTTTCTGCGCGATCTCACCCCCATGGCCGAGCACCTCGGCTGGTACCCTCAGCTGCCCCCCATGGTGCGCGATACCCTCAGCCAGAACGGCGCCCTGATGGCGGTCCCCACCGGCATCCATCGGGTCAACTGGCTGTGGCTCAACCGCAAGGTATTCGAGCGACAGGGGCTAAAGCCCCCCACCGACTGGGCCCAGTTCGTGGCGGTGGCGGACAAGCTCAAGGAGCAGGGCATCACCCCCCTCGCCATCGGTAACGAACCCTGGCAGATCGCGGTGCTGTTCGAAACGGTGGCCCTCGGCGAAGGGGGCAAGACCTTCTATCGCAAGGCCTTCCTCGAACAGGACAGCGCCACCCTGACCGGCCCCGACATGGTGCGGGTGCTGACCCGCTTCCAGCAGTTGCGCGCTTATGTACCCGAGAAATACGCCGGCCTGAAGTGGCACCAGGCCACCAACCTGCTGGAGAGCGGCGGCGCCGCCATGCAGGTGATGGGGGACTGGGTGAAAGGGGAGCTGAGCGCCGGCAACTACCGCCCCGGCGAGGATATCGAGTGCCTGCCAAGCCCGGGCAGCCAGGGGCTGTTCAGCTACAACCTCGACTCCATCGCCATGTTCAAGCAGCGGGATCCCGCCCAGTTGCAGGCCCAGGGCGAGCTGGCCAGGCTGTTGATGACACCGCGCTTTCAGGAAGCGTTCAACCGGGTGAAGGGCTCCATCCCGGCACTCATCAAGCCGGACATGAGCAAGTTCGATCGCTGCGCCATCCGCTCCTATCAGGACTTCCTCCACGCCGAGCAACAGGATAATCTGCTGCCCAGCATGGCGGAGGGGATGGCGGTGCCCACCAACATGCGCCAGGGGATCATGGATGTGCTGAGCAGCTTCTTCAACGACGCCAGGGCCAACCCCGAGCAGACGGCACAGCAGCTGGAGCGCGCCATGCGCTCGACCCGTTCCGGCGCGGAGCAGAAATGACAAAGGCGGACATCGTCCGCCTTTGAGTGCCGAGAGCCAGGCTCTCAGGAGGGATCGTTCTCGTCCTCATCCTCGTCGTAGTAGTCACTGAGCTCGATCCAGAGCCCCAGCCCTATCATCACCATGGAGCCGAACCAGGTACCGGTATTACCGATCGGGCTGCCCAGCACTATCATGGCGAACGACAAGAACCCCATGCCTGCGTAGGCTTGCAATCTGCCGTAGGAGACCTGCATATTCACACCTCCTTGTTGAATATGGTTCAATTTTTATATTACTCATCGAGCGAAGCCTGGGTAGAGCTGGTTCACATTTTGGTAGCATATGCTGCATAACCGCCCCGTGGTTTGATTATTTTTTCGCCGTGAGTATCATTGCTGGCCGAATTGGTTGAAGGTTGATTATTGATGAGTGCTTTATTCTGCGACGCAACGCACGAGTTGGACGCAATCGGGCTTCGTTGCCCCGAACCCGTGACGATAGCGCGCAAGAAGGTGCGGCTGAAGGTTGATTATTCATGAGTACTGTATTCTGCAATGCGACCCACGAGCTGGACGCAATCGGGCTTCGTTGCCCCGAACCCGTGACGATAGCGCGCAAGAAGGTGCGGCTGAAGGTTGATTATTCATGAGTACTGTATTCTGCAATGCGACCCACGAGCTGGACGCAATCGGGCTTCGTTGCCCCGAGCCCGTGACGATGGCGCGCAAGAAGGTGCGGCTGAAGGTTGATTATTCATGAGTACTGTATTCTGCAATGCGACCCACGAGCTGGACGCAATCGGGCTTCGTTGCCCCGAACCCGTAATGATGGTTCGCAAGAAAGTGCGGCTGATGGCGGATGGGGAGACCCTGCTGGTCAGCGCCGACGACCCCTCCACCACCCGCGACATTCCCAGCTTCTGCCGCTTCATGGACCACACCTTGGTCGCCAGCGAGACTGAGCAGGCCCCTTACCGCTACCTGATCCGCAAGGGTCAATAACCCCGTACCGGAGCAAACATGACAACCATTACCCGTATCGGGACCACCCAGCGCTGGTCTGATGTGGTCATCCACAACGGCACCCTCTACGTGGTGGAAGTGCCCGCCACCGAGACCGCCGACATCCACCAGCAGACCCGTGAAGTGCTGGAAAGCCTGCAGCGTCTGCTGGAAGCCAACGGTTCCGGCGTCGACAGGATCCTGATGGCCAACATCTATCTCAAGGACATTGAAGACATCGCCGCCTTCAACGCGCAGTGGGATGCCTGGATCCCGGCCGGCACAGCCCCCGTGCGCACCTGCGTGCAGGCCCGCCTCGCCCACGAAGGCTACAGGGTGGAAGTGCAGCTGACTGCGGCTGTCTAAACAAAGCGGGATGCCTGGCTCCCCTGATGCAGACACAGCCCCCGTTCGTGCCTGCGTGCAGGCCCGTCTCGCCCACGAGGGCTACAGGGTAGAAGCGCAGCTCACAGCCGCTGTCTAAGAGGCGGTTATCCCCTCATCCCCGACCCTTCTCCCGCAAGGGGAGAAGGGGGCAAGGAGCAAAGGGCACGCACCGGCGCCAATAGAAAGGCCCCGCCATCGCTGGCGGGGCCTTTTTCATGGCATCGAACCGGACCTCTTAGGCGGTCGGGGTCAGGGTGATGGTCACCCGACGGTTCTGGGCCTTGCCTTCGGCGGTGCTGTTGCTGGCCACCGGCTGATCCGGGCCCACACCACTGATGGCGATGCGGCTGCCGGACACGCCCTGGCCGATCAGCTGGGCGGCGACGGCATCGGCGCGATCCCGGGAGAGCTTCATGTTCAGCTCGCGGGAGCCGGTGCTGTCGGTGTGGCCGACCACGTTCAGACGGGTCTTGTCGAACTCGGCAACCACCAGGGCCACGCCGGACAGGGTGTTGGCACCGGCGGCTTTCAGCTGGGCGCTGGAGCTGTCGAAGGTGACGTTGTTCGGCATGTTGAGGATCAGCTGATCACCGTTGCGGGTCACGCTGACGCCGGTGCCTTGCAGCTTCTCACGCAGCTTGGCCTCCTGCACATCCATGTAGTAACCGATACCACCACCCAGGGCCGCACCGGCGGCGACGCCAGTCAGGATGCCCTTTTTGCGATCGCCCTTGCTGGAGGAGAGCGCCCCCACGGCTGCGCCGGTCGCCGCACCCGCCAACGCGCCCCAGGCGCCCTTGGAGGTCTGGGATTCACCGGTATAGGGGTTGGTGGTACAGCCAGTGATGGCGACGGTCAGGGCAAGTGCAGGAACCAGTTTCTTGAAATGCATGAAAAACCTCTGAAAAAGAACGACTCTAGCCGATGGCCGCGCATTCTAACCCAGAGAGGCGCCAGAGTGTGACGCGCGCATTGCGAAGATGGGCAGGGGGGCAACACGCCCCCCTGCCCCTAGCGACTTACCCGGTGCAGGCCCTCTTCGGACGGGCCCGCATCAATATTTGATATCCCGGGCCTTGTCTCGCCCCTCCTGCTTGTTGTCACGATGCTCCTGGCGGCAGTCGGCATTGCCCACCAGCCCCTCACGACACTCCTGTTTCGCGTCACGGGACTCCTGACGGGTATCCTGACGCACATCGCGGGCGTCACGGCGCTCCTGGGCCTGCTTGGTGGCCTGTGCAGGCAGGGCGGCCAGCAAGGCGGTGGCGGCAAGCAGCGCCAATACGGACTTCTTCATGATGGCTCCTTCGCCAGACAACCTGAACCGGTCCGGCGTCTTTCAATGATAGGGGAGGGGCAAGATCCCGGTAGCGCAGACTCGGCCCTCGGGGGCGTCGTTTGTGCAGCCTCGGACCTTCTTGCACAGGGCCGGCTTCCCCTCATGTTTGCCCTGACGAGCAACGTCATCCCCAGAGTGCAGCCGATCAGGCCGGGGAAGAGAGGGCGAACGGCGCTCAGTGACACGGGACTCCCTCGTAATGACGCTCCCGATGGTGAACCCGTGTGACTGTATCCCGGCTGTACCAAGGGGCGAAAAGGCCCCTGGCCCGGCGCAACGGAACATGCTCCCGGAGTCTGGAGTGGTTGCCCCCCAGATGCGGGGTTGTCTCATTAGAGCCCATGGCCCCAGAGTGGGTGACATTTCTCACGGAGCCATGACCATGTCGTCCCTTTCCCGCCCCGCGCTGCTCATCATCGACATCCAGGTGGGCCTCCTTCACGGCCCGGAAGCCCCCCATGCCGGGGCCGAGCCCCTGGCCAACATCAATCGCTTGGGCCAGGCGGCCCGCAGTGCCGCTCTCCCTGTGCTGGCGGTGCGCCACACGGGCCCGGCCGGCAGCCCCATCGCCGCCGGCAGTCCGTTCTGGCAGCTTGCGCCTGAGCTGGTCGTCGGCGAGGCCGATCGGGTGTTCGACAAGCAGCGCCCCAGCGCCTTCCATGGCACCGGTCTCGATGGCTGGCTGAAAGAGGACGGCGTGCAGACCCTGATCGTCACCGGCATGAAGACCCAGTACTGCATCGACACCACGTGCCGGGCGGCGGCAGATCTCGGCTACACCGTAGTGCTGGTGAGCGATGCCCACACCTGCATGGACACGCCGCAACTGACCGCCCCCCAGATCATCGCCCATCACAACGCCACCCTGGCCGGCCCCTTCGTGCGGCTGATGAGCAGCGACGAGGTGTGCGAGGCGCTCGACCGCACCCTTGAGCCCTGCTGATTCAGAGCAAAAAATGAAGGGAGGCTTGAGCCTCCCTTCTTCGTGCATTTCCCCTTCACGTCGCCGCTGCTTGCTGGCACTCGGCGTGGCAGGGGCAGGTCACCAGATGATCGTTCACCATGCCCACCGCCTGCATGAAGGCATAGCAGATGGTGCTGCCGACGAAGGTGAAGCCGCGCTTCTTGAGCGCCTTGGACATGGCATCCGACTCCGCTGAGGTCGCCGGAATGTCGCCGTTGCCCTGACGCTGGTTGACGATGGGGGCGCCGCCCACGAAGCCCCACAGATAATCGACGAAGTCGATGCCTTCCGCCTCCAGCGCCAGATAGGCGCGGGCATTTTTGATGATCGATTGCACCTTGAGCCGGTTGCGGATGATGCCGCTGTCCTGCATCAGCCGTTCCACATCCTGCTCGTCGAACTGCACGATGCGCACCGGATCAAAATCCGCATAGGCGCGATGGTAGCTCTCGGTGCGCTTGAGGATGGTGATCCACGACAGCCCCGCCTGTTGACCATCGAGGCAGAGCTTGGCAAACAACTCGCGGGCGTCATACACCGGCCTGCCCCACTGCTTGTCATGGTATTCGATGTATTCCGGGTCTCTGGTCACCCAGGCGCAGCGCAGTTCCATTTCCTCTCCCCTGTTTTTCATCGGCCATCGGCAGGCCGCTTGCGTCGGCGACATCATAGAGCAAGCGACAACATAGCCCCACTAATCCCCTGTAATTTCGCCTATTATCCGACCATGCCAGACGGTATACTCCCTCGGTTCACATTCAGCAAATCTTGCTCTGATTTCATTTCGCGCGAAAAACACTATGCAAAAATTCGATGTCAAAACCTTTCAGGGCCTGATCCTGCAGTTGCAGGACTATTGGTCCCGCCAGGGCTGTACCATCATTCAGCCGCTGGATATGGAAGTGGGTGCCGGTACCTCCCACCCCATGACCTGCCTGCGCGCCCTGGGCCCGGAGCCCATCGCCTGCGCCTACGTACAACCGTCCCGCCGTCCGACTGACGGCCGCTACGGTGAGAACCCGAACCGCCTGCAGCACTACTACCAGTTCCAGGTGATCATCAAGCCCTCCCCCGACAACATTCAGGAACTCTATCTGGGCTCCCTGAAAGAGTTAGGTCTGGATCCCGAGATCCACGACATCCGCTTCGTGGAAGACAACTGGGAAAACCCGACCCTGGGTGCCTGGGGTCTGGGTTGGGAAGTGTGGCTGAACGGCATGGAAGTGACCCAGTTCACCTACTTCCAGCAGGTTGGCGGCCTCGAGTGCAAGCCGGTCACCGGCGAGATCACCTACGGTCTCGAGCGTCTGGCCATGTACATCCAGGGCGTGGACAGCGTCTACGACCTGGTCTGGTCTGACGGCCCGCTGGGCAAGACCACCTACGGCGACGTGTTCCACCAGAACGAAGTGGAGCAATCCACCTACAACTTCGAACACGCCGACGTGGAGTTCCTGTTCCACTGCTTCGAGCAGTACGAGAAGGAAGCCCAGAATCTGCTGGCACTGGAAAAACCGCTGCCGCTGCCTGCCTACGAGCGCATCCTCAAAGCCGCTCACTCCTTCAACCTGCTGGATGCCCGCAAGGCCATCTCGGTCACCGAGCGTCAGCGCTACATCCTGCGCATTCGCACCCTGACCAAGGCCGTGGCAGAGGCATACTACGCCTCCCGCGAAGCGCTGGGCTTCCCGATGTGCCAACGTGGCAGCAACGAGAACAAGCAAGGTTAAGGAACGGACATGGCACAACATACATTTCTGGTAGAGATCGGTACTGCTGAGCTGCCGCCCAAAGCCCTGCGCTCCCTGGCCGAAGCCTTTGCCGACAACGTCAAAGCCGAACTGACCAAGGCCGATCTGGCCTTTGGCGACGTCGAGTGGTTTGCCTCACCGCGCCGTCTGGCGCTGAAGGTAAGCGGGCTGGCCGGCGAACAGCCGAGCAAGAGCGTCGAGAAGCGCGGCCCGGCCGTGGCGCAGGCGTTCGATGCCGAAGGCAAGCCGACCAAGGCTGCCGAAGGCTGGGCCCGTGGCAACGGCATCACTGTCGAGCAGGCCGAGCGTCTGGTCACCGACAAGGGCGAGTGGCTGGTTCACACCGCCAAGGTCGAAGGCCGTCCGGCCAAAGAGTTGCTGGGCGAGCTGGTTAGCCAAGCACTGGCCAAGCTGCCGATCCCCAAGATGATGCGCTGGGGCGACAAGACCATCCAGTTCGTGCGTCCGGTCTTCACCGTGACCCTGCTGCTGGATGGGGATCTGGTGCCCGCCCACATTCTGGGTATCGACTCTGCCCGCACCATCCGCGGTCACCGCTTTATGGGCGAGAGCGAGATCACCATCGACAACGCCAGCCAGTACCCGCAAATCCTGCAGGAGCGCGGCATGGTGATTGCCGACTTTATGGCGCGCAAAGCCAAGATCAAGGCTGACGTCGAAGCGGCCGCTGCCGCCTTCGGTGGCGTAGCCGATCTGGACGACGCCCTGCTGGAAGAAGTGACCGCACTGGTCGAGTGGCCGGTGGTGCTGACCGCGAACTTCGAAGAGAAGTTCCTGGCTGTTCCCGCTGAAGCACTGGTGCACACCATGAAGGGTGACCAGAAGTACTTCCCGGTCTACGACAAGAACGGCAAGCTGCTGCCGAAGTTCATCTTCGTCACCAACATCGAGTCCAAAGACCCGAGCCAGATCATCAGCGGCAACGAGAAGGTGGTTCGCCCCCGTCTCTCAGACGCCGAGTTCTTCTTCAAGACCGACCTCAAGCAGACCCTGGCCTCCCGCCTGCCGCGCCTTGAAACCGTGCTGTTCCAGCAACAGCTGGGCACCGTCAAGGCCAAGGTCGAGCGTATCGAGACCGTCGCCGGCTTTATCGCCGAACGCATCAGTGGTGGCGATAATGCCGTCGTGACTCAGGCCCGCCGTGCCGGTCTGCTCTCCAAGTGTGATCTGATGACCAACATGGTCGGCGAGTTCACCGACACCCAGGGTGTCATGGGGATGCACTACGCCCGTCACGATGGCGAAGACGAAGCGGTTGCCGTGGCCCTCAACGAGCAGTACATGCCGCGCTTTGCCGGCGATGCCCTGCCGTCCGGTCTGGTTGCCTGCGCCGTCGCGCTGGCCGACAAGTTCGACACCCTGGCCGGTATCTTCGGCATCGGCATGCTGCCCAAGGGTGACAAGGACCCGTTCGCCCTGCGTCGCGCCGCCATCGGTGCCCTGCGCATCATGACCGAGAAGCAGCTGGATCTGGATCTGGTTGAACTGGTTGAAGAAGCGGTACGCGTCTACGGCGACAAGCTGACCAACAAAACCGTCGTTACCGACGTGGTCGACTTCATGCTGGGCCGCTTCCGCGCCGCCTATCAGGACGAAGGCATCGGTGCCGACGTGGTGCTGGCCGTACTGGCCCGCCGCCCGACCCGTCCGCTCGACTTCGATCGTCGCGTCAAGGCCGTCAGCCACTTCCGCACGCTGGATGCCGCCCTGGCACTGGCTGCCGCCAACAAGCGCGTGAGCAACATTCTGGCCAAGGTCGAGGTTCCACTGCCCACAACCGTCAAACCGGAACTGCTGGTCGATGCCGCCGAGAAGGCGCTGGCCACCCAGGTTGCCGAACTGCAAGCCGAACTGGCGCCGCTGTTCGCTGCCGGTGACTATCAGGCTGCCCTCACCCGTCTGGCCGCCCTGCGCGAGCCGGTCGATACCTTCTTCAATGAAGTGATGGTGATGGCCGATGACGAAGCCCTCAAGGCCAACCGTCTGGCGCTGCTGAACAACCTGCGCAACCTGTTCCTGCAAGTGGCGGATATCTCCCTGCTGCAGTGATGTTGGTTGAATCAGTGATATTAAGAACGGCGCCGTAAGGCGCCCGCGAATTCAGATAATAACTGCAACACCCATGGTGCATAGGAGAGAAGAGGCCAACTGCCGGTTCTGGTACGCTTCTTCTCGCCAAAGAAACAAAGCGGAACACCATGAG
>NZ_JAPCIZ010000070.1:0-14276 GCF_027707725.1 Aeromonas sp. QDB25
GGTCTTTGGGTGAGGGGGCTCAACCCTCACCGGTTGGTCGGGGTGATGTTCCAGCCGCTCGCCAGATACGCCTGATGGTTGCCGAATTTTCTCAGTGCGATCCGCGACCCGTCAGGGAAGGTGACGGTGCCGAGTTCATCATCACGCTTGTACTGCCCCTTTGCCTCGATTTGACTCTGCGTCGCGTTCGCCGCCAGCAGCTGGTACGCCGTGGTGTGCTCTCCGTAAGCCATCTTGCTACCTCTCAACTTGCTAATGATGCGGGTAACCAACCCAGCCTCACACCTCACCGTCCAGCTCCACGGCCCGGATCTCAAATCGCCATTGGTCATCAACGCTGAATCGGTTGATGTAGGCGCGGGCCAGCTCAGGGGTGGAGAAGATCGCTTCATAAATCCCAGCTGCATCTCGGTCTTCACGCTCGTTATTGAGCACAACATACAGTTGCATTGCTTTTCTCCTCGCTCACCGGATTGATGAGCCTTTGGCTTAACTCTGGTTATCTATCCACGCGCCGATCTTGGTAAACAGCGACAGGTCGCTCAGGTGGCGCACGTCAGCGCTCTCATAGGGCGTGAGCTGCCACTGGAACACCCCATTGTCACGGCGGTGCCATTCCACGTCAGCGGCGCTATGGGCGCGGTCTACCCGTACCATGATGTTGCGGTTGCTCAGAATGGTGTAGCCATCGCCGTCCAGCCCTATCTGGATGGTGGGATCATCCCAGCGCAGCCCGGTGTGAACGACGGGGTAATCGACATCGCCCTGCTGTCCGGCGTGGACGGGCACCGGCAGCGCGACGACGCGCAGATCTCGCCAGCCCTTAACCCGCTCAAGGCGTTGAACCACGGCAATGGCGTCATGGGCGGTGGCATACTCGCCCTTTGGCAAGAACTGCCAATGAGCATCAAAGCGTTGCTGGATGTGATACCAGACGGCCTCAGACACCGCCTGTGGAGCTGTCGAGGTGGAATGCTGCATGATGACCTCCGAAGGTTTGGGCAGGGCGCTCACAAGCGCCCAGTAGCTTAGGCGAGGGCCGCTGTCTGTTGTGCCAGCTCGCGCAGTTCACACGCCACCGCCTCGTCATAGGGAATGCGCCAGCCAATGGCCCCAGCCCCGCCAGTGGTGACGTTGTTGCGGCTCCAGTTATCCCCGTCCCGGCCATTATTCATGACGAACCAAATGTCGTCCCCGGACAAGACAAACCAGTGGCCGCCGCCGTTGACGTTCTGGGTATCGAACAGGCGCTCGCCCTCGGGCTGGTGCCAGCCGTCCGGGTGCTCCCCTTCATGCTTGATCCGCTCGATCAGCCCGCCCACCCTGACCTTGACCGCCATCCGTTCGGCCTTGCGCTCATCTTCACGCTGTTCGGCCAAGGTCAATTCAACGATCTCATCGTTGGTCGCGTTGCGGTAATAACAATAGGCTCCCCGTTCACCTTCGTGCCCCCGCAGGTATGAGCCCCACACAGAGGGATGATCGTCGCTGATGCGGAAGCTCTCACCCATGTCGGTGTAGACGCGCACGGCCTTGCCAACCTCTATCGGGGTATCAAAGGGGGGCAGGGCGTTGAGTGGGAACAGGCACCGGTTGCGGCGGCGCTCATCGAGCGCTTGGCAGGCTGCGGCGCTGGCGGCCTCCCGCTCCTGCTTGCGGGCAATCTTGCGCTCGTTGGCCGCTTGCGCATTGGCCCAGCCCTTGGCTTCCATCGCCTTCACCCGCTCGCTGAGCTCGGGATACGGCTGACAGAAGAAGATGGCCTTGCTCATGGCATTGGTGGTGTAGCTGCCTTCCCTCACATCGTCCTCGGCGTACTTTAGCCAGCGTAAAGCCTCATTTTTCCGCTTGGCCTGTTCATACAGCTTCTTGCCATCCCGCTCGCTCTCGATGGCTACAGCTTCGAAAGTCAAGGTCGTCCCGAAACGGGTGGTCTTGGAGAGGTCTTTGAGCTGCATCTTGGCCACGGTGTCGAGGGCCAGCCCATCGCTCACTTCATTGATGACCAGCTTCGCCTTGTGCCCGCCCAAGAGGCAGTCGAAATACCGTTTACCCCGCTTCTTCACGATGAGGGTCTTCACGATGGTCTCTGTGTGGGGAGTGGGTTGCTGCATCATCACACCTCGGCGCTGCTCAAAAAATGATTTATTACAGGTGTATTAATTCTACCCCATCCGATCTTGTAGTCAATTAGTACAGGTGTAATAATTAGCCCATGAACGATACCCAGCCAAAACGCGCGCGCGGAGCGCCTTTCAAAGATCCCAGCGACAGGCGCTCCGAGCGCTTGGGCGCTGTGCAGATCACCGCCCAGCAGGTGGACGATTACGATATGACCGCCGCGCTTGAGGGGAAAACCCGGTCGCAATGGGTGCGGGAAACGCTCGATGCCCAGGTCAGACGAACCCGCCTGGCACAGACTGGGGGGGTCGAATACTATGTGCCCCCGGTGTCCGCCCAAGACATTCACGATAGGGTGCCCGATGAGATGAGTCACCGTCAGGGGTAGGGGCGAACGACTCGACGCCAAACCTGAGCGGCGTCACAACGCAGAACTCAATTGAAGATGCACCGATAATGGATATAGGTGCCCACTACTCAAAGGACGGTCACGCGCAGATATTAATTTGAAGGCAGGATAATGAAACGCAAGCAAGCAATGCAGATATACGGCCACTTATATAAAAAGAATTATCCGGTCATGAAAGATGAAGTGTGCCAGTGCTGCGGTGTATCTACAGATCTGGAATGGGACCATTGCCCGGCTATTACCACGGCACAGCTGTTTGCGAGAAACGATAATATCCGCTTCATTTTGGTTTTGTTGTGCAAGGAGTGCAATCAGTCCTTGTCGGACAAACTGTTGCCTGACTTCCCATCACGCTTTTACTTCTGCAAGGAAGCGCTGCTTGAACGCTACAAGGGCGATCTGGTCAGCGAGTGCCGCGATAACATGACGAATACCCTTGAGAGCCTAAAGCTGGCTGATGCCAAGTTTACGAGGCTGCTGGACCGCATCGGCTTTGGCTTGGTCAAGATTGACCAGCTGTCAGACAAGCACCTCGCCATCCTCAATTTAGAGACTGTCTCCGGATACAAGATCATCGACCACCTCTCGGAACGCCCAGGCCACGGCTTGCTCAGTGAGTCAAACCTAGAAGAGGACAATGAGGACGAGCCACAAACTCAGGATGATGCTGACGCACAGGATGAGGCAAATCGATCCGGCATTCCATCAGGAAAAAAGAAGCCAAAGTTCGAATCCCTTGCTGCCTTTAAAGTATTTCTACGAAATGAGCTGATTTACACCAAGAATGGGTATGAGACCTTTTTGAAAGAGCAACGCGCTCTGGCGGAGCAATTACAGCTGCCCAGTGAGCCAACCCAGTATTTTAATTGTGACTGGCAGGAATTGACCTCTGACGTCGTCATCGTCTCGGAAAGCGGCAATGAATACAGTCTTGATACCATCGAGCAGTATGTCACCTCTGATATGGTCGGAGTGAAAATAATCGGAAAGCGTAATCTGGTGAAATTGCTAGACGACCTCGAAATTTATACCGGAGATGAATATCGAGATCTCTGGAATGCGCTCAGTGTTCATACAGTAGATGTCGTTGATTGCTTACCGGAGGAACCCGAAACCGCCTATCGCGATTGGGAGCTATGGTGACCTCACTGATAGGTGTAGAGGTGCATTCTCTCGATGAGGGGCACAGCGCCTATCTTGCGGTCACTGCGCGGCTTGCGCCCATTGGTCGGGTAATTGCATAGCGGCGATACATTGATCGGCTTATCGGAGCAGACCAGCAGGGGCAGGCTCGCCTTGAGCTGCTGTTTGCGCGGCTCCCTGTCAGACCAGAGCAGGTTGATCATGGGGTGGGTCTTGACCGGCCGCCGGATGCGGAGCTCCACATCTGCCGGTACTCGGCGGACATCGTTCACCTCCCTGTCGATCAAGCTGTTCCACTCTTCCTTGGTCGATAGCCCCGGACAGTAGCCCCGGCTGACCTCCAGCATGGCTAACACCTGCTCGCGGGTGACGCGCTTGATACTCTGCTTGTCTGCCCAGGTGAAGCCCATCGAAAAGAGCTCGCCTTCGAGCATTGAGATCTGCCGGTAGACCTGCAAGGTGATGGTGCCTGGCAGGGCGAGGTGAACCAGCTCGAATTTCTGATCCCGGCTGCCCGCCTGCTGCACCAGCTCCTTGAACGCCAGCTTGTGATCGTTGATGGCCATGACCAGTGGGCGCATGGAATCCGCGCAGGACGACGGGAACCGCAGCAGGCCGGGCAGGCGCATGGTCGCCTTGGTGGAGCAACCGGGTCGCATGGTGTGGTCGCGGTAAGCCGCCAGCGTGGCTTCCAGTGCATCGCTCCCCGAGAGATACCCGACTTCGATGTGCTCGATGGGGTCGTGCTCCTCACCTTGTGCCACGGGCGGCAAGGGGAAGACGTGGGCCTCCTGCAATGGCATCTGGCTCAGCATTTCGCCCAGCTCAGTCAGGGTGGCTTCCAGCTGGTGCATCCGGTCTCGCAGGGCGGCTATCGGAGTAAAGGTGTCCATCGGTCGGGGTGTCCTGTCAGTCCGTCAAGTACCCACAGGTTATCACAGGAGGGGGAAAAGAGCTGTATAGGCGTACAGGTATATTCGGCTTAAGCGGGGCTGGCGTCCGTTATGGACAATGGGCTGTCACTTAACACGAGGAGCCGATGTTGAATTAAGAAGCTCGATCACCTCGTTGCCTGCCAGATACAAACAGGGGCCTCTGGCCCCCTTTATCAATCGAAATCGTATTCATCCCCCTCTTGGAACTCGTTTTCCTCATCCAGGCTACTGGGGTCGATCCTGGTTAGGGTATTGGAGATCACCTCTACGGTGACACCAGGCGTGGGACTATAGAAATCTTGCTTATATTCGTTACCATCGCCATCAAGCACGACTTCCGCATTGATTTTTATACCACTTTCAGTCTCGACTTCGTCCTCGTTCTTGAAGACCGATTGGAATTTACTACTATGCACCTTTGCCAAGTTTGAGCCATCAATGAACAAAGTTTCAGTGCCGTTTACGAGCAGTTCCACATCTCCTTCGAACTCATTCATGTCTTTCATGTCGTGCTCCTCAAATGCCTGATGAACCAGCTATGGCTGTTGGCGGTTGGTATATTTAACCGGATTATTGAGCGTGAAGGGAATTGCATTTCTTGATGCACATCAAGTTCGAGTTTGGCCGTTGGGTCTCCTCCAGGTGACCACCGACAGGGCGAGGTTATCACCTTGATTGTCCTTGCCGGATCTCAGACGCCCTGATGGTGCCACTCATGGATTTCGCGTACCCGCCGAGCTTCTTGCAGGTGATGACGCCTACGGCCGGGAACTGGCCGTCCGTGAAAGACAACGGCAAGTTAATTGCCCTGGGGGGTTAGCTGCCTCGCTCTCGCTCTGATGGCCGGTGATCTCGTACTGGCTGCCCCGCACCTTGACCACGACGTAGCCTCGGCGTTGAAGGGCACCCACTACCCCCGCGCTGTAGCCGGTGTATCGTCCGACAGAGAAGCGGCAGGGCAGGGAAAATCTTTGACAATTTGCGAAGTCAGCCATCAACCGCTCGGTGATGAGGGAGGTACGGCTTGGCTTGCGAGCGGGCTTCGGTGCAGTAGTGGGCATAACGGATCTCCAGTCGTTACGAGGTAACCCGCCATCGGGTCACCTTCCTATCCACGGTGAGCGTCTTGAGTGGGTGGGTCACAGGAACCGGCGCAGGGCGTTAACTTGGCGCAGGTGCTTGGGTCGCTCGAATGACCAGATGACCCGCTCGGCGGCCTCTTCCAGAATCGCGGTGGTGACGGCGCGGGGCAGGGACAGATGCACTCCGTCCCAATCGTTGAACTTGAGCTGGCCGTTGCGATCCATCTTGTGCAGGTATTCATCCAGCCGCGCATTTACCTCCAACTCGACGAACTCACGGACGTGCTGGCGCAGACACTCAATCGCTTCGTTGTGTTCCATATCTCTTCTCCAACAGGTTCAATGAGCCGGGCTTACCACTCGGTGAGATCTACCATGGCCACGTCGCTGTCCAGCACAGACAAGGCAACCGGCAGCGTAAACATCAGGTTCTGGTGGTCGTTGATCTTGGGCAGGGCGCTGAAGTGGAAGTCATTACGTGATACGTGGATTTTCTCTTGATCCACTTTCTCGGCCTCCGCAATGACCGCCTTCACGCAGTCATCCGGGGGGACATCTTCGTAGGCCAGGTCGGCATAGGACACCCCGCTCCAGTCGCCGTGATAGATCCACTTCGTCACTGACTCAAGATCTTCAGTCTTTGCCACGGCTGCCAGATGCTTGATTCGGGCGATCTCACCCGCTGTAAGGGTAATGACGAGGGTTTCTATCCCACTCTCTGGTGTGTCGCTCAGATGGCACACGTTCATCACGAGCGTCAGGCCCTCTTCTGGCGACGTTCTGGGAGTTGCCCAGCAATAATGACCGTTCTCGTCCAGCATCATGGCGGGCTTGACGGGCAGGGTAGGCTTGTCGTGGTTTTGCATCATGTCCCCTTACGTTATCGGTGCGGGCTTGTCGGAAGATTGGCCGGGTCTACTGGATGGCGCTCAACTGGCCGCGTTCGTTGCGTTAAGGCGGCTGATCACGAAGGCTCGTGCTCGCACATGCCAGAGCGCGATGATTTCGCAGTCAACGGCAGCCTTCTGCTCAGCGCTGATGATGCCCTCGCTCTCAAGCGTATTTAACGTGCTGCACAGGGCCGACATGTGTATCCAGCCAGCTCGCTCCTTGGTCGTTGTGAGCATGTGGTCGAGGGTTTCTTCCAGAGCGGTCAGGGTGTTCGCCTTGACCGGCAGGGTACCCAGCAGGGCCACCAGTTCTTTGTGTTCCATCGTATCCCCTTAAGAAATCAGCTCACCGAGGAGGGCAGCTCGTCGTCAGGCATGACCGGCAACGGCGGCAGCGTCGTCAGAAACTGCTCCAGTGCCACGCGCAGCAGGTCGGAGAAGGTGCAATCCAAAGCCTTGGCATGAGCCAGGGCGCGGGCCTTGAGCTCAGGATCCAGCCGCAGGGCGATGACAGGGGTAGCCATGGTCGGTGTCCTCGGTGGAAGTTAGGCAGTTGGCTGTTGGGGCTTGGTCAGGGCGTCGAGCTGGGAGTTCAACCGCCAGATCTCCTGCTCCATGTGGAAGATCTTCTCGTCCTTTTCGATCATGGCGACGGCGGCATTAAGGGTTTCATCAGTGACATAGCTGAGCTCGGAAAAACCCCGCAAGCTGTAACCGATCAGCTCCGCGAACTGCTCGCGATCTGATTGGGTGAAATCCAGACAAGCGAGTGCGTTCATGTCGATACCCCCGTTATCGAGGAGGTGTACGACGATGGCGTTTTCCTTGAAGCGGGCAAGGCCGCTCTGGTCGATATACAGGGGCTGGATCGGGTGTTTCAGGGTCAGGCTGGCGTCGGTTTGGTGGCTCATGGTCGGCTCCGTTGGGTTCAGTGTGGTTGCAGGACTTTTACGGCCGGGCTTAGTAGCCCAGCGTCACCAGGTATTTGCCCATCACTTGCGCCTCCTCGTCGGTGACAGGGCGCAGCTCGGGCAGGGCCACGGCGCACCCGTCAGCGCCCATGTAAACCCCTTCCTGCTCGCAGAACTCGGCTTCACCGCGCCAGTCGCTGGCGATGGTGTCGGCCAATTCATTCAGATCGGCGTCTTTGTCGCAGCACACCAGAATGCTGGTGGTGTACTCGCACTCGCCGTTGAGCTCGGTAATGGCTGCAAAGAGATGCTGTTTCATGGGTGCTTCCTCGTCTGTGATGGGTTGGCTTGTTGTCCGGCTTGCACACCGGCCAGCGTGATCAGTTCACGCGGTTGATGGTGTGGCCTCGGGGGGCGTGCATTTCCAACACCCCGCCGCAGTAGTTGAAGGAGAACGTCCGATACGTGCGCTGCTCGGTGATCTTGTTTACCTCCACCGTTTGCGCCCGACTCCCAAACCAGAGCTCAATCTGATGGCCTTGCTTGACCTGCTCGATGGCGATTCTCATCTCTCTGATCTCCTCAATGCGGTGCGTGGTGGAGCGGGGCGCTACCTAGCGGCGACCGCCGATCTTTTTGCGCTTGAACCACTCGGGGTGACGTAGCTCGTCCTGCTTGCGGGCCTCGCTGGTGGCTCGCAACACTTCGCTGTTGTGCATCACAATGTCGGGTGACCGGCAGATGAAGGGGCGCAGCAGGCCGTCGTCGCCCGTTTCGGGGTAGATGTTCACGAGAAAATGCAGGCGGTCACTGCCCTTTGCGGTCTGACACCACACGCGATAGCAACCTGTGCCCTTGGCGTAGACCTTCAGGGCAGCAACTAAGGTGGCTTCCTCCTTGGCCTCCAATGACCCTTCCTCAAACTTCAGCATCAGATGAGCAAGGCAAGCCGTTGCCATATCAAAGGTGAACTGGTGAGGCACGAACTCGTACCAATCGTCTTGCGAGACGCAGAACAATTGGGTGCGCTGGGTGCGATAGTCACGCAGATAGAACATGTGAGAGTGGAGCGGGTTGCCGTGATTGAAGCCCTCCATCTCCCAACCACCAGCGGCGAGGTGCGCCTTGCTGATGGATTCATCTACGAACTGATCGTGCTCTATGTGGGTGGTCATCTTGCGGCTCCGTTATTGGTTATCGGTGATGACGTATGACAACCACTCTTCATGCGATGGCATCTCATTGAGGATCGCCATGAAGCCGGTACAGGCGAGGTCGTTATACCCGTAAAGGTCAACCCCACCCACCTGCTCATCGAGCAGACTTTGTTGCAGATAGAGGCACAGGCTTAAGGCTTGTGGGCCATACTGGATGGCAAGGCCGGTATAGGTCTCCGCCACATCCATCAGCTCGTAGGAGAAGCGGCGAGCGCGTTCCAGACAGACGTCATTGGCGTTATTTACTTCTGTGTGTCGAGTCATCCTAATCACCTGCGATTGACCTTTAACGGTAAATCCATGGTATGTAATACACCCACGCCTGTAAACCCCCCTGAGCAAAATAAATTTACTGTTATTGGTCAATCGGCATTATGGGTAGATCGGCTCGGTTTTCCTCTTCGACTCTTCTTTATTCCTACTTCTACTGCTGCTCTCCGGAAGGGATGACGCTCGGGGCAAACCCGATTTGGGACAGGTCATAGCCGAGCCGACAGTTGCGACTGCCAGGTGCGCGTCGCGTGCTTTCTGGCTGCTGTCCACTAAGGACGATGAGCGCCTGCGACCGGTGGACGTGTTCGATGACGCGGGACTGGCCAGCTCGGGTGCGGCGAGACGGGGCAGGCGGGTGATGGATGTCCGGCCTGCTCAATGACTGCGGGCGGAGTACCGGCGGCCCGGCTCCAGCCCGGCGGCAAACCGGCGCGAGGGGGGGGGGAGTTTTCCTCGGTGGACTTTGAGTGGGAGCTGATGCGCTCCAGCCAGAACGATGGGTGTTCGAGATGCTGGTGGTGGGGCGGTGGCTACCAGGTCACCGCGCGTGCGCCGGCCTCAGGCGCTGTGGATTTCCGCCAAGGACGGTAACCCGGAAGAACCGGGTGAGCTCCGGGCGTGCGAGCTGCTGCTGGGATGGGGGGCACCTGCTTCTGTGCCGGTCTGAAGACGTGGCCGGGTGGCCTGCTGTCCTTGCAGGACGTGGATGGCAGGTTTCACCCGGTGGGTGTCGCTAGTCTCTGAGCCCGCGACTAAGCTCCAGCGCCGCCATCGCTACGGTGCGCAGGTCGGCTTTGACTTCTTCACTCAAGCCCCAGTGAGATTGCGCCAGATGCAACAGGCGCAGGGCTGCGGCCTCGTCGTGGGCTACCTTCTCCCGCTTGCTATGGTATTGCGCGTAGGGCAGCTTGCTCAGGTCGAGCCTTTCTGTATGCGAGTAATAAAAATTCATACCAAATCACCCTGTAAGCCGCATTTCACCACATGAAAAATCGGACACTAAAAAATAAAGTATCATACCAGCTTAAGAATTTAGCGCTAACGATGAGAAAAAGCAGAGCAATAAAGCATCATACCAATGTTTGAAGATTTTGCCGTTTTCTCTAACGAAGTTCAGAACACTCGTGCACGGTGAATCGCAAGATTCGGCTGATGCAGAACATTAACCCAACGCAGTTTCATACCGTGCGAAATACCCAAGAACTGCAAGTCGCTCCCCGCCAACGCTGGACTTCTCAGGCAGCTTGCCCTTATCCACAGATTTGGTCTGCGGATGAGGTATGCCGGAATAACCATCCTTGCCACGCTTTGGTAGCCCAGGCCGCGTCTCAGGGGATGGAGGTGGTGATCCCGTCGAAGCGGAATCGTAAGGAAAAGCGAGAGCACGACAGGGAAATGTATAAGGTAAGGCATCTGGTAGAAATTGCCTTTCTCCACCTGAAACAATGGCGAGGGATAGCCACGCGGTATGCGAAAAACACCGCTTCGTTCGTGGCGGCTGTCCGGATCCGCTGCGTGGCATTATGGGCTGCCATCTTATGACGACAGCCTCTAGCAGGAAAACTACAGCAAAATGATGGCTCGCGCCTTTCGCTCCATCAACGAATACCAGCTTTATATATCTGATGAATACTGATCACCCCCAACAATCGAGCCTCATCAGACACCACGGGGACAGCATTGATGCGATGTTCGTGCATAAGTTCCAGTGTGGCAGCCGCCAGACCGTCCGCTTGGACCACCACCGGTGTTCGGGTCATCAGCTCGGTGACACAGGTATCCAGGGGCAATGTTTTTTCCAAAGAGCGCCGCAAATCACCATCCGTGAAAACTCCCAAGATGCTGCCCTGATCACTACTAATCACTACTAGCCCAAATCCACCACGACTCAAAGCCACAATGGCATCCCTCAAGGATGTGTCTGCAGAACAAACTGGTATTGGTAGCTCAGGGTCTAATATATCCTTGTTGCGTAGCAACAATCGGGCACCCAGGCTACCGCCCGGGTGAGAAACTGCATAGTCCTGCTCGTTGAAATCGCGAATGCGCATAGCACTGATGGCAAGGGCATCGCCCATCATCAGGGTGTTGATGGCACTGGAAGTCGGCGCCAGACCGAGAGGACAGGCCTCCTGCTGGACGCTGATGTCGATGACGTGATCGGCCTGTCGCGCCAGATAGGAGTCGAGCTTGCCGGTGAAACCGATCACCACCAGACCCTTGTGCTTGAGCAGCGGCAGCATGGTCTTGAACTCGCCGGCCTCGCCGGAGTTGGAGATCATGATGACCAGATCCCCCTTGGTGATCATGCCCAAATCGCCATGCAGCGCCTCGGCGGGATGGACGAAAAAGGCGGGCGAGCCGGTCGAGGCCAGGGTCGCGGCAATCTTCTTGCCGATATGGCCGGACTTGCCGATGCCGGTGACCACTATCTTGCCCGTACAAGCAAGGATGGCCTCGCAGGCCGAGACGAAGGAATCATTGAGCCGAGAGCACAGCCTTTGTGCCTCGGCCAGTTCGATACTCAGGGTTTCATGAGCGTAGCGCTGGATCTGTTCACGCATGACGAAGGGAACCTCTGGGGATTGGGGGGAGTTCAGACCAGCACCACCTGGATGCCATGCTGCTCCAGCGCCTGCCGGTCAGCATCGCTGATGCCCTTGTCGGTGATGATGATGTCGATCTTGTCGATGGGCACCACCACGTTGGGCGTCTTGCGGCCGAATTTGCTGGAGTCGGTCACCACGATGATCTGCCGTGCCGCCTGGCACATGGCCTGGCTCACCTGATATGCCTCGTTGAAGGTGGTGGTGCCCTGCTCGACATCGAAGCCGTCGGCGCCGATGAACAACTTGTCGAAGGTGAATACGCGAAAGGCCTGCTCTGCCTGGCTGCCATGAAAGGAAGCGGAGCGTTTGCGGTAGGTGCCACCCGGCATCAGCAGCGTCACGTTGCTGTCCAGCGCCGCTGCTTCATTCATGATGTGCAGGCTGTTGGTCATCACCGTCAGCGCTACCCGCTCTGCCAGCCAGGGCACCATCTGCAGGGTGGTGCTGCCACTGTCGAGAATGATGGACTCGCCATCCCGGACCAGGCTCGCGGCCCTGGCGCCGATGCGCTGCTTGGTGTTCAGATTGAGCACGGTTTTCTCGTCCATGGAGTGATCTTCCAGCGCCGGCTGGGTGAACGCCTCGGCGCCGCCATAGCGGCGGACTACCAGCTGGGCCTGCTCCAGATGCCGCAGATCGCTGCGCACCGTGGCGCCGGTGATGTTGAAATGGGCGGCCAAATCGTTGACTGACGTTCTGCCATGTTCGCGCAGATAACGCACCAACATTTCTCGACGAGTTTCAATGGACATACCTGAATCCCTATATGCTGAATTTAAAAAGCCATAGGCTTCATTTCCTAAGAATGTACACTGAAATTTTCATAATGAAAATTATATGACAACCGAATTGTCATTTTATTGACAGCGCGCAGGTTACCGCTTCGCGTACCGGCGGTGCCAGTTCGGCCAGTTGTCGCTCGGTCAGCGGGATACGGGCATGCACCAGAGTGTCCAGCGTCTGGGGTCTGGCGAAGATGGTCAGGCCACGCATGATTTTGGCATCGACAATCACGCCGTTGGCATCATGGGCCAGCACCACCAGGGTGCGCGGGCGCCAGCGGGAGGCCGTGCGGCCGATCTTCACCGAGCCTTTGAGGCTCATGTCCTGCAGCATGCGATTGAAAGCCCGTACCTGAAAAAAGCCCAGGCCGATCTGCAATCCCCAGGCCACCAGGGCAAACACGATCAGAAGATTAATGGCATCCATTTAGCACCTCACAATGAAAAAAGGCAGTGTACGACACACTGCCAAAAGATTAGGTTCTCAGGAGTTTCCCACACAGTTGGAACTAGAGCATCACCTGACCACTAGAACATCACCTGACCACCGGTAATGTTGATGGACTGGCCGGTGCAGTAGCTGGCCTCGTCGCTGGCATAGAACTTCAGCACGTTCAGTACGTCCTGGAAATCGCAGCCACGCTTGAGCGGCACCTTGTCGATATAGACCTGCTCCACCTGATCCTCGGGGATGCCCAGCTTTTTCGCGTATTGCGGCAGCAGGGACTGGAACATGGGACTCTTGAGCAGGTTGCCCAGCATCAGGGAGTGGACGGTGATGTTGTGCTCGGCCAGGTCCAGCGCCAGCGATTGGGTCAGACCGACACCGCCAAACTTGGCTGCCGAGTAGCCGGAGTTGTGCTTGGAGCCCACCTTGCCGGACTTGGAGTTGATCTGGATGATGCGGCCGCCATTTTGGCGGATCATCACCTTGGAAGCCTCACGGGCACACAGGAAGTAACCGGTCAGGTTCACCTCGATGGAGCGGTACCAAGCATCCAACGGGAACTGATCGATCTTGGCCGCGGTCGCCGTGCCGGCATTGTAGACCAGCAGGTCGATGCGCCCGAAGCGATCATCGACGGCACCGACCATGCGCTGCACATCCGCTTCCTGGGTGGCATTGGCCTGCACGGCCATCACGTTCTCAGCACCATGCACCTCGGCGATTTCGCTGGCGGTGAGCTTGGCGCTGTCGGCGTCCATATCTGCGACTGCCACCCGATAGCCGGCCTCGGCCAGCCCCTTGCAAAGGAAGGCGCCCAGACTTTTACCGCCGCCAACTACCAGTGCTACTTTTGACATGTTACTCTCCTCGATTGCTGTATCTCGCGCCCCCCTGCTTCGTGCCGCTAACTCAATGATGCAGGGTGAGCGTGAGTCTTGATTGTTCAGTTAAGTTCAAACGTGATTTCGGTGCCGATTTCCAGTTCCGGGACTGTCGGGCAAGTGCCGCTCACATGCACGGTTCCTGGGTATTCCGCTTCATCGGCGCCATCGAAACGGATGGTGATGTGACCCAATTCGCCGAGGTTCTGGTTGACTACGTCGCCTACCGCCGTGATGGGAAAACGTGTCTGACCCAGAACGAAATCCCCTCCCACCTTGATGTCATCCAACAGCGCTGCGTGCGGATGGATGTAGCAGTAGTCCGCTACGTCTGCCGGGGCATTGTCATCGAACAGTATCATCATGTTGTCATCCAGGGCTTCGGCAGCAAACTCGCCGATCTTGGTCACTTGGGTTTGGTACAACATAGTCATTTCAGTCCTCGTTTGAGCGTTATTGGTAGATGAAGTAGGAGGCGAGCCAGGCCAGCAGTACGGTCGGCGCTCCGGTCAGGAACCGTGAGTAAAGCACGGACGGCACCCCGATTTGGACTGTTTTCGGCTTGGCTTCGGCCA
>NZ_JAPCIZ010000070.1:14286-21286 GCF_027707725.1 Aeromonas sp. QDB25
CGGGATGAAGTCACAGGCAGCCTGGGCATTGATGGCGAACAGGGCCGGCAGTGCCAGGTGCGGCGGAATGTTGCCAAGACCGATCTGGGTCCCTACCAGCACACCGATGACCTGCGCGATGACGGCGCCCGGGCCAAGGAAGGGTGACAGGAACGGGAAGGAACAGATCAGCGCCAGGGTCATCAGGCCAACGGGACTCTTGGCCAGCGGGATCAGGGCATGTGCAATCACATCACCCACCCCGGAGGCCAGGATGACCCCGATCAACATGGACACGAACGCCATGAAGGGCAGGATGGAGCGCAGCACCGTATCGATGGTTTCGCGGCCGGCCTGGAAGAAGGTGGACATCACCCCGCCCATGCCGATGCCGATGCGGGCCAGCAGGCTGTCGCTCTGCTCGCTCAGCTTCTTGCTGCTGTCATATTGCGGCGCTTCTTGTTTCGCCGCTTGTTTCGGCTGGCTAGGCGCATTCCCGGCCTGGGCTTGCAGCTGGATGTTGTCCGGCTGCACGCCAGAGACATAGATATCCTCCTCGATGAAGTTGGCCAGCGGGCCGCTCTTGCCGGTGGAGTGAATGTTCACCGTCGGGATCCGCTTCTTGGGGTAGAGGCCGCAACGCAGGGTGCCACCGCAATCGATGACGGCGACCGCGATCTCGTCATCCGGGATGGAGGTCTTGAAACCGTCCACCGCTTCCATGCCGGAGAGTTCGACCATGCGGTCCACGATGTCCGGTCGGGTGCCCGCGGTGATGTAGAGGACCTTCTTGCCCGGCTCGATGTCGATGGTCAGAGGACCACCCCAGCCGCCGCTGCCTTTGGTGATGTACAATGAATTTGCCATGATGTCTGCTCCTGGTTGGCTTACTCGGCTACGCGAATGTGGACGTCAGTGCTGAGGCGAACGCCTTGCTGTTTTTCCACCATGGCGGTAGTGAAGTCGGTCACCCAGCCGCGGAAGAAGTTGCTCACCATACCGACCAGCAGGTAGCTGATGGCCAGGGGAGCCAGCGGCATGCCCAACGTGGTCAGGCCATTGGCAATGCCCAGATAGACGAACAATTCACCGGGGTTGATGTGCGGGAACAGGCCATTCATGGAATGACAGCTGTAGGATGCGGCTGCGTAGTAGGACGGCTTGTAACGCTCCGGCAGGAAGCGACCCAGGCTCAGTGTCATGGGGTTCATGAACACGAAGGTGCCGATGACCGGCAGTATCAGGTAGCGGGACACCGGGTTGCCGGCGCTCTTGGCAGCCAGGCGCTCCACCCGCTCCTGTCCGATGAACTGGATCAGGGCGTTCATCGCCACCATCAGCGAGATCAGCAACGGCAGTATGCCGGTAACCATGCCGACAAAGACGTCTCCGCCTTTTTGGAATAGTGCAATGAACCATTCCGCTGCATGAATAATTACATCCATGGTGTAGTCCTCAAGTTGACTCCATCTGTGAAGGGGACACGTCCTGCCGTTGATAAGGTGCCGGACGTGCGGTTGGTTCCAGGTTGCAGCTGTTCGCTTATCGTGTTTGGCTGGCGACCCGGTAAGTTGATATTTTCACACTGAACGTCACTTTGCTAATTTTGGTTTTCATAATGTGACCAAGTTGGCGTTTTTTGTCCAGCCTAGAATGCCTGTTCCCGCTACGGTTGCTTCGCTGGTTTTCAAACGGGGCAACGACATCCCCACTCCCTGAGGCGCCCCAACTGCCCCTCCCTCCCCATACACACATCGCGGCCGCACAAGGGCACCTCGGGCGCAATTAAACATATCCTACTGTTTTATATATGCTTTATTTTGTGCGCGCTTTAAATTGGTGATTCAGATCACGCTTATTTTTGCGGCATATCGATAACCGTTAGCAACTTTTCTCCAATCACCGTCAGGTGAGATGAAACAAAAGCGCGTGACACGGATGAAGTCATCCTTGGGGAGATACACTTCGTCGTCCACCAGCACGAAGCGCACAGGTGTTCCCTCATGACGCTGGACGAAACATGGACTTATGGGCCTCATAAGAACTTCCTTTGACTCAATCGAGCCAACCCAGTATGCGAATCCCGAGAGTCGGGTGCAAGACGCAAACCTTCACGTCGCTCCAGGTGAAAGTGGCAAAGGGTTGTTCTTGTCCCGGCGGGACTGGCAGGAGGATGTGACCTTGAATACAGCCGGGTTGTCCTGGTAACTCCAGGCGATGAAGGGGGTGGGCGTCCCTGACGGACGGCGAGAGTTTAGAGCAGGCCAGGTCATCTCCGGGTACCGTGGCGCTGAGCGCCCGGTTCCGGTGCGGCCCCCCTCCGATAAAAAACCATACCAGCGATGATCATTTATCCGGGGGGGGGAGACCTAAAGACTTATGCAGGGGGTTTTGCGGGTGGTTCGATGGCAAACTCCTCCCTGCATCTGGTAACCGGAGGTTCCCAGCCTGAAGAGACGGATGCGCCTCAATCATCATCTAGCATCAGATCGTTGTACCTCTGCTCTTCTTCTTCACGAGCCTTACACCGGCTGCAGATCGTGTCGTTTTGATGGATTTCTCCATCACGACCGTTGCTGTAGCGCTCGCTGTCCACAGTACAGCCGCATCTCCGGCAGTTATGGTAATAGGTAGTCATGGCGTGTCCTTGCGTGGTAGGGGATACAGCCTTAAGGGTATCCGCTCATGCCACACCCCGCGACCCGTCCACGCCGGTCGTTCCAGGGCGACGCAAGCCCGCTGTCCTAGCCGGACGCCCACCTGGTGGATTGCAGCCAATTGCACAGGCCCTTCACCCCGAGCTGTCCATCCCGGTGAGCAAGACCTGCTTTAGGCCAGCGCCAGACACCCGGAAGAATGCCCCCAGCATCACTGAAAATTATTTTCGAGCGCTTTCCCTGATATGTACGGATCGCCAACCTTGCTAGGGGCTTTGCCACAAGCGGTTTGCGGCGATCTCACGCACAAAATACCGCGCACATATCTTCGCGCACAGCGCCAATTTGGGCCTTGGCAATCAGTAAGTTATGAGTAATCTGACCCCACAATCATTATGGAATTACTGGATGCCAAGGAGTTGTAGATGGGATCATTGAGGTCAATGATGCGTGGTCTGTTTTACCCCGAGCGCGGGGTCTCAATGGACAAGTACAGGAAAATGAGTGAGCGTGCCGAAGAAGGATTCAATCTGGTTTTACGCGAGGTAGAGAGGAACAACCGCTTATTGGCCCAGAATGACCGGCTGCTCGACAAGATAGAACTCCTCATAACAGATCACGTCGCTTCCACCCAGACCATCCGAGAGTTAACCCAACGGCTAGACGATGTGTGTGAGTCTTGGGAGGAAGACGTGTCGACCATTAAGAAGTTAGAAAACGAACTGCGTGCAGCCGGGCTGCGTGTGACCATAGAGGAAGAAGCGCGGGGTGAGGAACAGACAACCCACTGACTAGCCTATTGGAATGCGGCTATGAAATAGCGCCCACACGACCAACGTCAGCCCGGCACTGTCGGGCTTTCACTTCCCCCTCCACCCATCTATCGCTTTCTGTCAGGGCAAGAGCTAAAGACGCTCACCGGGCAGGACATCCTCGCTCGAACACCGCGCCTCCAGCCCACGCCACCCTGCTCGACCCGCTCCGCCCGTGGCCACCTGGTGATGTCGTCCGCTTCACCGGTTAAAGTCCGCGGCGGATCCGCACACACGCTTCCGGGCCGAGGAGATGTCGGCCGACACTCCAGCACCGGGGTGGCACCCGCGTGCAGCCGGACCTGAAGACGCCGCCGGGCCCACGATCTCCTCCATGGACATTCAAGAAGCTCGAACTGGCGTGCCAGCAGCTGCTCGGTGACGTCGGGCTCCAGTTTTCCCCGAGGAGAGGGCAGGCGACGCAACCTTGACGCCCCGTGACGTGGCTGGCCACCAGGTGGCACGCATCAACCACCGGGCCTACCTTCCTGCACGGACTTCTACGGCTCAATCTGCCGTTCTGGCTCGATGAGGAGCGCGCGGGTCACCCAACTGCTGCGCCAGTTTGCACCGGGGTGCTGACCTGGCGGAAGACGTGACTGAAGACGTCGTCGGGTCTCAAATTCCTTCGAGGACAACGACAGGCTCATCCTGCAGGGTTTCCTGGCCACGAAGACTTCGTCGAACTCCAGCACTGGGGTGGGGCCACCGGCGGGACGAAAACCTCGGTACTTCCCCGTCCTGCGCGGAAGTCAGCGGGTTGGATCTGATCCCGGCGATGTCAGCTGACGTGAGTCGCGTGCCCGTCGGTACCGGGAGATGACCAGGCTGAAGACGTGAGATCCGGTCGATTATGTCCGCGAAGGACATCCAGGGTGCCATGCAGCCGGGTTTACCAGGCACGAAGACTTCGTCGAACTCTAGCACCGGGGTGGGGCCACCGGCGGCACGCGCGAAACCTCGGGGACAGGCTCCATTACGGACGCCCACTGTGGCAACCCGGCGGAGCAGATGTCGGCCGACGTGAGTCGCGTGACCGTCGGTACCGGGGTAGACCAGGCTGAAGACATCAGACCGGCACGATTTTGTCCGGCATGGACAACGGCGCTCGAGAACTTGCGTGCGAGCAGCAGCTGGATGAGAACTGCCTCCAGCGTGCATGGCCACCAGGAGAAGTGATGAGCTCCCTCGGCTCGGCTTCCGCCAAGGACAGGCAAGGGGTGAAACCGGCGGAGGAGATGTCGGCCGACACGCCTGCACCGGGGTGGCCACCGGCGGAGCAGCGTCCTGCGATAAACCGGCGGGAGAAAAACGGAAAGTGAAAGTGGAGGACGGACAGCCTCGCCCGGCACCGTGCGCTCCAGCCTGGTCGCTGCGCCTGTCAACCCGCTTTACTGGGTTGACCCCGGCGTTGAGAACGCCCAGCACGCTGCCAGGTGTTTACCAGGTGAAGTGCAGATCCCGGGATATTGTCGTCCTGCCCGGACATCGAGAGGGTCATGTTGGCCGAGGAGCCGCCGGACGACGCGCGTCGAGCGCCCGTCGGTACCAGGGCGTTCCAGGCAAACGTGATGAGCTCGGACCCAGATCTTCCTGCACGGACAACCACGGGCCCAAACCGGCGGAGGAGATGTCGGCCGACAGCACTCGAACATCCGTCGGTACTGGCCACGCCGGGTGATCACCTGGGAGATGGCTGCGCGTCGGGGCTTAATTGTCCTGAAAGGACGGGCGGGTGGGGCCGGGCGGCGGAGATGTGCCCGGCCTTGTGCGTGAGTAAAGGGTGGGGTGCTATCGTGACGACGTCCTGCGAGCCCTCATGGATTTGAAAGCCGTCTCGTCCTGTTCGAGATCACGCTCGATGCGCTTCTGCTCCAGATAGGCGAGCAATTCCATTTGAGATTGAACGCGCTTCAATGCCTCGGCAGTCTCGTACTCCTTGAGGGCACTTGCGCTCTCTTGTTGTTTAAGCCTTGCGAGGATGTGTTTCTGGGTGGCCTGAATGTCGCGCACCCACTTAAACCCTCGATAAATCGCGTACCCAGTGGCACAAGCTAAGACGACCAGATAAACGTCAAAGCTCAGCGTGAGAGCAGAAAAACTCATAAAATCGCCTCGGTAATTGCCCAGATATGGTGAAACATATCAAAAGCAGGCAGACACGTCAGTACGGGGAGCCCGGTACCGGCGGGAAAGCCAAGTGAAGGTGAATGTGGGTGACGGACAACCATGTGGGGACGCTGGCCGCTGCAGTCAGCTCGGGTAGCCGGACCTCCAGCGGATCTGGGGTGGTGCCGACAGGCGCGACCCGAGATGAGATCGCCCAGCACGCTGCCAGGAGTTTACCTGGTGAGTTGCAGATACAGGGAGGCTACCGTCCTGCCCGGACATCGTGAGGGGCAATGTGCCCGAGGAGATGTCGGCCGACGTGAGTCGAGTGCCCGTTGGTACCGCGGTGCCGCCGGGCTGAAGACGTGAGTTCCGGGTGTGCGCGTCCTTCACGGACAACGTCGGTCAAGCTCTGCAGGGATTCCAGGGAACGAAGCGCTCGTCGAACTCCAGCACCGCTGGTGGCCACAGGCGTGTTGCCGACCTGAAGACGCAGCCGGGCGCTTGGTGTACTGGAAGGACTTTATCACTCGAGAGCTGACATGCGACGCGCGGTGGGGTGAGGGGAGGGTGGCGAACTGAGTTGCGTTGGTCTTACCGGGAACCATGAACCGGCGCTCTATGAGCCACTATCCAGTCCGCCGAAATCTCGCAGTGAGTGACAAGCAGGGTAGGGTTGGCACACCGGGTACCAAACCGGCCAGCTTTGCAGCTGCCCCACCAAGCTCGTCATTTTGGGTGGCGGACCAGCTGACGTTGGCGGAACGGTTGGATCAAACCGTCGCTCCAAAGAGTCGTCAAACCATGGAGCCATCAACTAGCTCGCCATGGGTCGCATAATATCAAAGCGATCAATGAGATGGAACCAAAGAGAAGGCCCGTCCCGGTGCCTCTCCACTCGATGTCCTCGTCAGACAAGCAAGGGGCACTCCGACCTCACCAAGCTGCCTTACCAGCCTGCTGGTGCGGGCAGCGTCAGGATTTAGTCCACCTCTCGCTCTTCTAAAGTCCCTATCGCTCAGTCACTTATCGAAAGGCTGGACTAAATCGCTCTCCGGGGAAGAAAACTCGTCCACCCACCAGCTCGGGTTGCTACTGGCAACAACCGGGTCGGCCCGGCGCTGCAGCTGCGTGCTCATCATCTCCTTCGTGGACTTTCACCGGCCTTCACCGAAACGGCGACCTGGGGGGGCTGGTGGCCTTACCGGCGCAGCGGTGCTGGCCACCGAGTGATCACCAGGTAATCCGGATGAGCTCCGGCGCTCAGGCTCCGGCAAGGACGGGCACAAGAGCAAACCGGCGGAGGAGATGTCGGCCGACGCTCCAGCACCGGGGTGGCCACCGGCGGCACGCGGGAAATCTCGGGATCTGGCTCCGCTACGGACGGTAGGTGGTGCGGGTTGGCCGAGGAGCAGGCCCGCGGCGCGGGTCGAGTGCCCGACG
>NZ_JAPCIZ010000071.1:0-20835 GCF_027707725.1 Aeromonas sp. QDB25
ACGGCGACAGCAGGGTGATGGTGGTGGTGTGTTTGGAGACAGCCAGTTTACCAGCACCCTGTCTGTCAACTTCCACTTTCCCAGGATCCCGCGAAGAACCTTTTTTTATGGCTCGCGCCCAGAAATGTTGATCCGCAAGATCAGATCGGGATCCCGTCCGGATCCACGGACAGATCCGCGTTCCGCCCTTGGCAAGGCACGAGGGATAAGCAAACGCTCACCCCCTCGCCAGGGGATTGCACAAATGCGATCCAGCCAGGATCAAATTGAAATATCCCTTTAAGATCATGCGACTAACGCCAGACACACCGCTAATCTACAGAGTTTTCCACAGCTTTTGTGGATAGTTTACCGATCATTTGAAAGAAAATGACAGGTGAAGACCCTCCCTTCCCCCTTCTCTTTCACCCCCTCGATAGCCCCCTGATGCTGTGGACTGCATCCCTACCGGCGCCCCCACTTGCCCGCAACGCTGCCAGACACGAAAAAGGGCTCCGAAGAGCCCTTGAACAGCAATTTTCTCATCCGGCCACATCAGGGACGCAGGGATTTGTCCGCCCGGGAGATGCCACAGACACCGGAGCGCACCACTTCGATGATCTCGTTGGTCTGGGCAGCCGTCTTGATGAAGGCGTCCAGCTTTTCGCTGGTCCCGACAAGCTGCACCGTGTAGAGCTCGGGAGTGACGTCGACGATCTGGCCACGGAATATGTCCGCCAGCCGCTTCAGTTCGTCACGGGCACCACCGGCGGCGCGCGCCTTGACCAGCGCGATCTCCCGCTCGATGTGCTCACCCTCGCTCAGGTCACACACCTTGAGCACGTCCACCAGCTTGTGCAGCTGCTTCTGGATCTGCTCCAGCACCCGCTCATCCCCCATGGTGACGATGGTCATGCGGGACAGAGTGGGATCCTCGGTGGGGGCCACCGTCAGGGTCTCGATGTTGTAGCCGCGCTGGGAGAAGAGGCCTACCACACGGCTCAGGGCACCGGATTCGTTCTCCAGCAGAACGGAAATTATATGTCTCATCAGGTTCTCTCCGTCTTGCTCAGCCACATCTCGTCCATGGCGCCAAATTTGATCTGCATCGGATAGACGTGCTCGTCCGGATCGACCGAGATGTCCATGAACACCAGTCTGTCCTTCATGGCAAAAGCCTTCTCCATGGCGCTCTCCAGCTCCGCCGGATCGCTCACCGCGATGCCGACGTGGCCATAGGCTTCCGCCAGCTTGACGAAGTCAGGCAGGGATTCCATGTAGGAGTGGCTGTGACGGCCGCCGTAGAACATCTTCTGCCACTGCTTGACCATGCCCAGCGCACGGTTGTTGATGGAGATGATCTTGATGGGCACCCCGTACTGCATGCAGGTGGAGAGCTCCTGGATGTTCATCTGCACCGAGCCGTCGCCGGTGACGCAGCAGACCACGGCTTCCGGGTTGGCAAACTGGGCCCCCATGGCGGCGGGAATGCCAAAGCCCATGGTGCCGAGACCGCCGGAGTTGATCCACTGGCGCGGTTTGGCAAACGGGTAGTAGAGGGCGGCAAACATCTGGTGCTGGCCGACGTCGGAGGCGACGAAGGCCTCCCCCTTGGTCACCTTGTAGAGAGTCTCGATGACCTGCTGCGGCTTGATCAGGGTGGGATGGGTCTCGTAGGCCAGGCAGTTGCGGGAGCGCCACTGGTTGATCTGCTCCCACCAGTCCGCCAGCGCCTGCTTGTCGTTGTCAAAGCCGCATTCGCGGATCACTTCCAGCATCTGTTCCAGCACGGTTTCCACCGAGCCGACGATGGGCACATGGGCCTGTACCGTCTTGGAGATGGAGGTGGGGTCGATGTCGATGTGGACTATGGTGGCGTTGGGGCAGAACTTGGCTACGTTGTTGGTCACGCGATCATCGAAGCGGGCACCCACGGCGAAGATCAGATCCGCGTTGTGCATGCTCTTGTTCGCTTCGAAGGTACCGTGCATCCCCAACATACCGATAAACTGCGGATGGGTGCCGGAGAAGGCGCCCAGCCCCATGAGCGTGGTAGTCACCGGCAGGTTCAGCAGCTCCGCCAGCTTGGTCACCAGGTGATCCGCATTGGCGTTGATGGCGCCGCCACCCACGTACATGACCGGGCGGCTCGCCTCGGTCAGCAGCTTGGCAGCCCGCTTGATCTGGCCCTTGTGTCCGGCCTTGGTCGGATTGTAGGAGCGCAGGGAAACGGACTCGGGATACTGATAGGGGAACTTCTCTTTCGGATTCTGCACGTCTTTGGGCAGATCCACCACCACGGGCCCCGGGCGGCCACTGGCGGCAATGTAATAGGCCTTCTTGATGGCCTCGGGAATGTCGCTGGCTTTCTTGCACAGGAAGCTGTGCTTCACCACCGGGCGGGAGATGCCGATCATGTCGGTCTCCTGGAACGCATCCTCCCCGATCATGCTGGTCGGCACCTGGCCGGACAGGATCACCAGGGGAATGGAATCCATGTAGGCGGTGGCGATCCCCGTGATGCAGTTGGTGGCGCCGGGACCCGAGGTCACCAGCACAGTGCCCACCTTGCCGGTGGAGCGGGCGTAACCGTCCGCCATGTGCACTGCGGCCTGCTCGTGCCGCACCAGGACGTGCTCCATCTTGCCGTTTTCGAAGAGAGCGTCATAGATGTCGAGCACTGAGCCACCAGGGTAGCCGAAAACGTGTTCCACTCCCTGATCTTCCAGCGCTCTAACCACCATCTGGGCGCCTGATAACATCTCCATGATAAAGCCCTCCAGGCTTTGCTCCGTTAAGCGAAAGCTATCGACAGTCCGCTGCTTCCCGGCAGCGCCGATCCGAGTCTTGTTGTTGTCTGCAGGCAGATCAGGCGAGTTCGGAGCCGTCGATAGTAGAAAAATAGGGGTTTTCCATCATTCACCCGAAAAGCGGGTGAAAAACCAACTTAACCCGCCCGTGAACGCTTGTCCACGGCTTTGTCTGGCCATAACAGTCATAAATTTCAAACAGCTATTAACATTCAGTGACTTGGCCACCAGACGGGCAACAAAGAGGGGCCCTGGGGGGAACAACCAGCGGATCATGCTGCCCGCGTCGGTCAGGAACAAAATAAACGGCCCACCCCGAGGGGGTGGGCCGTCAAAAACTGGCTGGTTTCACTGCTCGTCTTCGGGTTCTGCCAGCCAGATCTGCTGATCCGGATCCGTCTCTTCGCAGACCGAAATGCTGACACCCATGTCGAGCAGCTCATGCAGGGTGAGATTGTCTGCCAGAGTCATGGTGTCGCCGTTTTCATTGGTAAAGCGCATGGTGTCCGTCCTCTCCGTGGTGGGATCGACTCAGTTTAGTCAAAGGCGCTGAGTTGGGATAACCAGGGACGCTCCTGGCCGGTGCGGCTGGCAAGCTCCCCCAGGCTGTCACACACCTCCTCCGGAAAGAGAGTCCTGCCCCAGAGGCGGCGGGAGAGCGCCCCCACCTCCTCCCCGGCACCGGCCAGCAACCAGTCGGCCAGCTCTCCTGCCACATCGGGATAGCGTACTCTGCCAGGAGAAGGGGCCTCCAGCCAGCTTCGCACCGCATTGGCATCCAGGCTGTCCATCAACTGGGCCAGCCCCATCAGTTCCAGGGTCCTGCCGTTGGTCAACTGCTCGAACTGGCCACCCAGGGGTTTGACCAGCAGCTTCTTGCCAAGGGAGAGCGCCTCGGAGGCAAGCTCGAATCCCGCATTGCTGATGACCCCGCGACAACCGGCCAGCGCCAGCTTGAACCCCTCTCTTGCCTGAGGTTCAAAGCGGATGTTGCGCCACTCGCTGCGCTTGCGCACCTCGGGATGGAAGCAGATGAACGACTGCGGGCTGAAACGCGACAACAGGGCCGCGATCGTCTCTGTCTGCTCGAATGGCAGATAGACCAGGATCTGCTGGTTGTCCGGCACCGGCTCGAGGGGATCGACGATGGGAGGCAGCAGGGGCTGGCCGAAATGGAACCAGTGCAGTCCCAGGGACTGGCGTACCGGCGCAAAATGGCGCATCAGCTGGCGGTTGAAGCCGCTCTCTCCCCAGCGCGGGATCGGCCAGTCGAAGCTCGCCTGATGGCTGATGGTGAGGCTGGGTTTGCCCCAGCGGCGAGCAGCATGGGCACTGAGCGGCTCGAAGTCGCTGATGACCAGATCGTACTCGCGACAATCGAGGGTACGCAGATCTTGCCAGAAACGCAGGGGAGAGAGTCCCTTGAGGGTACGCCAGCCCGAGATGCGCCCCTGATGGCTGGCGAAAGTGATACCGGGGAAGGTGCGATAATCCCCGAACTCCCCCATTTCGAAGTAGCCGTCGGCGGCGCGCCCGCTGAACAGATAGTCCACCGCCACGCCCCTGCTCTTCAATGCGCGCGCCAGGGTCCGGCTGCGACTGATATGGCCGTTGCCGGTCCCCTGAACGCCGAACAGTATCCTCATCCCTGGCTCCAACCCAGCGCCCAGAGGGCGCAACCACCGCCAAGCAGCGCCCCGGCCACCAGATCACTCAGATAATGCACCCCGAGCAGCAAGCGGGACGCCCCCACCAGCGCGGCCCAGACAAACAGCAGCGGTGCCCAGAGCGGGAAACTGGCGGCCAGTACGGTCGCCATCAGAAAGGCGGCCGCGGTATGGCCCGAGGGCAGGCTGTAACGATCCGACGGGGTGATGAAGACAGGCAGCCCTGCCGGGCGCTGGCGTTTGAGGGCATTCTTGAGCAGCAGGTAGAGCGGCAACTCGAGGGCAAACGCCCAGAGCGCCACCCTGACCGCCTCCTGCCCGGCGCTCCCCTGCCACCAGAGCAGGCAGGCCGCCACGGCATAGAGGGGGCCGTCACCGGTACGGGAGACAAGCCGGCTTATCCTGGCCTGCGGCTGATTGTAGGGATGAAGCAGGCAGACACGGCACACCCGCAGGTCCCATTGCTGGATCTTGTTCATCACGGCCCTCCCTTGCATCCTGAGTGCAGACTAGGAGGGCGGCATGACACTTCGTTGACGCCCAGATAACAGATTGATGAAAAAAAGGGCCCAGGGGCCCTTTTTCATCCGTCATCCCGGAAAAGTCAGTTCAGGGCACCGCGCAGGCCGTTTTCCATCAGGCGGCAGTTGTGGGCCGCGAGGCGGCTCATGAAGTGCTCGTCCACCGTCAGACCAAACACCTGTTCGTAGAGATCCTTCATCACGAAAGGCTGCCACATCATGCTGAGGAAGGAGATCTTCAGCATCTCGGGGTCCAGGTTGTCCGCCAGCTGGCCGTTGGAGCGCATGGATTCGAGCAGGGCATCGAACTGGGGAAGTTGGCGATCCAGCAGGCGGCTCAGCACAAAATCACGCCCCGGGCTCTTTTCAGTGGACAATGCGCTGGAGATGGCGGAGGTCAGCTCGCTGTTGGGCGCCATCACCTGATAGTAGGTGTTGAGCAGATCGGTCAGGCTGCGGTTGCTGCTCTCGTCGTGCCAGGCTTGCTCGAGGGGCTCGGCCACATCCCCCAGCACCGCCTTGTAGAGGCCTTCCTTGCTGCCGAAGTAGTAGTGGATCATCGCCAGATTGGAGCCTGCCAGCTCGGCAATCTCGCGGGTCGTCACCTTGCTGTAGGGGGTGTTGAGAAAACGTTCGCGTGCGGCGGCAAGCAGCTTGTCACGAATGTCGGAACGTCCGACTGGACGGCCAGGTCTGCGTTTTTCCATGGAATACCTCAGATAATTCAGCAAGGGCTGATAAGTCGATCTGATTGTGCGGGTGATCGAGTACAGCAGGAATGACCAGATAATCAGGCATGAACCGAATATGGGACAAGAGAATTTGCACTCCTTTACAATTCGATTAAATAAACCAGTGGATTGAACCTGTCCATTCCGGTTGACACAGCATAAAAATCTCGTTATTGGTAGTAGCGTTATCGACTGGAAGGATTGAGACATCATGCGTATTGCCGCTCCGCTACTACTGCTCTCCCTAATCGCGACTCCTCGCGCGGGATCCTTGTAGCCGGGCTAAGGCATAGCCGGAATTTACAGAAACCCGTGCACCCCGCACGGGTTTTTTTATGCCATGCAGGATGCACGCAGCGAACTTAGGAAGAGGGAAGTCACATGTCAGATCGGGTCATCATATTCGACACCACCTTGCGTGATGGTGAGCAGGCGCTGTCGGCCAGCTTGACGGTCAAGGAGAAGCTGCAGATCGCCCAGGCGCTGGAGCGGCTCGGTGTCGATATCATGGAAGTGGGTTTCCCCGTCTCCTCTCCCGGCGATTTTCAATCGGTTCAGACCATCGCCCGCCACATCAAGAACAGCCGGGTCTGCGCCCTGGCTCGCGCCCTGCAAAAAGACATCGATGCCGCCGGCGAAGCCTTGAAAGTGGCAGAGGCGTTTCGCATCCATACCTTCATCTCCACTTCCTCCATCCACGTGGAGAGCAAGCTGAAAAAGAGCTTCGAAGACGTGCTGGAGATGGGGGTCGGCGCCATCAAGCACGCCTTGCGCTACACCGATGACGTGGAGTTCTCCTGCGAAGATGCGGGCCGCACCCCGATAGACAACCTCTGCCGCATGGTGGAAGCCGCCATCAAGGCCGGCGCCCGCACCATCAACATTCCTGACACCGTGGGCTACACGGTGCCGACCGAATTCTCCGGCATCATCCATACCCTGTTCAACCGGGTACCCAACATCGACAAGGCCATCATCTCGGTGCACTGCCACGACGATCTGGGCCTCTCGGTGGCCAACTCCATCAGTGCCGTGCAGATGGGGGCCCGCCAGATCGAGTGCACCATCAACGGCATCGGCGAGCGTGCTGGCAACTGCTCTCTGGAAGAGGTCGCGATGATCCTGAAGACCCGCGCCGACCTGCTCGGGGTACACACCAACATTCGCCACAGCGAGATCCACCGCACCAGCACCCTCGTCAGTCAAATCTGCAACATGCCGGTGCAGCCCAACAAGGCCATCGTCGGCGCCAACGCCTTCTCCCACAGCTCAGGCATCCATCAGGACGGCGTGCTCAAGGCGAAGAACACCTATGAAATCATCACCCCCGAGAGCATCGGTCTCACCCAGAACAACCTCAACATGACCTCCCGCTCCGGCCGCCACGTCATCAAGCACCGGATGGAGTCCATGGGCTACGCCGAGAGCAGCTACGACCTCGACGATCTCTACGCCAAGTTCCTCACCCTGGCAGACAAGAAGGGCCAGGTGTTCGACTACGACCTGGAGGCCCTCGCCTTCTTCAGCCAGATCCACGAGGAGCCCGAGCACTTCAAGCTGGAGTACCTCGGCGTGCAGAGCGGCAGCTCGGTGCTCGCCACCGCCTCGGTCAAGCTCAAGGTAGGCCAGGATCTGGTGTGCGAGGCCGCCACCGGCAACGGCCCGGTGGATGCGGTCTACCAGTGCATCAACCGCATCACCGGCTACGAGATCCGCATCGATAAATACGAACTCAAAGGCAAGGGCGAGGGCAAGAACGCCCTCGGCCAGGTGGACATCGTCGCCGAGTACAAGGGGCGCAAGTTCCACGGCATGGGGCTGGCCACTGACATCATCGAATCCTCGGCCCAGGCCCTGGTCCACGTGATCAACAGCATCTGGCGCGCGGACCAGGTCGCCGAGCAGATGGAGCGCAACCACACCATCAAATCGGAAACCGTCTGAGCCCGCCGCCGGACAAGATGACAACATGACATGGGGAGGACCGGGGCCAGGGCAGTGGCCCGGACCGGCCTCCCGGATGAAACGGAATCACACTATCAAGACGGAGAGAGTATGAGCAGTTATCGGATCGCAGTATTGCCGGGTGACGGCATTGGCCCGGAAGTGATGGCAGAGGCCATCAAGGTACTGGAAAAGGTGCAGACCAAATTCGGCTTCTCCCTCGACTATGACCGTCACGACGTCGGCGGCATCGCCATCGACAACCACGGCACACCGCTGCCCCAGAGCACGATCAAAGGCTGCGAAGCGGCCGATGCGGTGCTGTTCGGATCGGTGGGTGGCCCCAAGTGGGAGCACCTGCCGCCCAACGATCAGCCGGAGCGCGGTGCCCTGCTGCCCCTGCGTGCCCACTTCAAACTGTTCTGCAACCTGCGCCCGGCCCGCATCTACACCGGTCTGGAGCAGTTCTCCCCGCTGCGTGCCGACATCTCCGATCGCGGTTTTGACATCGCCTGCGTGCGCGAGCTGACCGGCGGCATCTATTTCGGCCAGCCCAAGGGGCGTGAAGGGGAAGGCGCCACCGAGAAGGCCTTCGACACCGAGGTGTACCACCGCTTCGAGATCGAGCGCATCGCCAAGATCGCCTTTGAATCGGCCCGGGTGCGCAAGGCCAGGGTCACCTCCATCGACAAGGCCAACGTGCTCGCCTCCTCCATCCTGTGGCGCGAGGTGGTGACCGAGGTCGCCAAGTCCTACCCGGACGTGGCCCTGAACCACATGTACATCGACAACGCCACCATGCAGCTCATCAAGGATCCGTCCCAGTTCGACGTGCTGCTCTGCTCCAACCTGTTCGGTGACATCCTCTCCGACGAGTGCGCCATGATCACTGGCTCCATGGGCCTGCTCCCCTCCGCCAGCCTCAACGAATCCGGCTTCGGTCTGTTCGAGCCGGCCGGTGGCTCGGCCCCGGATATCGCCGGCAAGGGGATTGCGAATCCCATCGCCCAGATCCTCTCCGCCGCCCTGATGCTGCGTTACAGTCTCGGCCAGGAAGCCGCCGCCCAGGCCATAGAGCAGGCTGTGGCCCAGACCCTGGCAGAAGGCTATTTCACCGCCGACCTGCATCAGGCCAGCGCCACACACCCGGTGCAGAGCACGGCCGACATGGGCAGCCAGATCGCCGCGCGCATCTGATCCCACGGCATCGATAACAAGGAAACCGAGCAATGTCCAAGACCCTCTATCAGAAAGTGTTCGACGCACACGTGGTGCGGGAAGTGGAAGGGGAAACCCCTCTCATCTACATCGACCGTCACCTGGTGCATGAAGTGACCAGCCCCCAGGCATTCGACGGCCTGCGCGCCATGAACCGCCAGCTGCGTCGCCCGGATCTGACCTGGGCCACCATGGATCACAACGTCTCCACCACCACCAAGGACATCGCCGCCTCCGGCGAGATGGCCCGCATCCAGATGGAGACGCTCGCCGCCAACTGCAAGGCGTTCGGGGTTCGTCTCTATGACTTGAACCACAAGTACCAGGGCATCGTCCACGTGATGGGCCCCGAGCTCGGCATCACATTGCCCGGCACCACCATCGTCTGCGGTGACTCACACACCGCCACCCACGGTGCCTTCGGGTCGCTCGCATTCGGTATCGGCACCTCCGAAGTGGAACACGTAATGGCCACCCAGACCCTGAAACAGGGCCGCGCCAGGACCATGCGTATCTCTGTCAACGGCAAGCTGGCCGCAGGCATCAGCGCCAAAGACGTGGTGCTCGCCATCATCGGCAAGGTGGGTCATGCAGGCGGGACCGGCTACGTGGTGGAGTTCGCCGGTGAAGCCATCGAGGGGCTCACCATGGAAGGGCGCATGACGGTGTGCAACATGGCCATCGAGCTCGGCGCCAAAGCGGGCATGATTGCCCCCGACCAGACCACCATCGACTACATCCGTGGCAAGGAGTTCGCTCCCAAGGGGGAGGCGCTGGAACAGGCCATCGCCTACTGGCTGACCCTCAAGAGCGACGAAGGTGCCCACTTCGACGCCGAAGTGGTGCTGGACGCCGCCGACATCGCCCCGCAAGTGACCTGGGGCACCAACCCGGGCCAGGTGATTGCCGTCAATGAGCCCATCCCTGCCCCGGAATCCTTCGCCGATCCGGTGGAGCAGCAGTCCGCCCGCAAGGCCCTCGCCTACATGGACCTGCAACCGGGCCAGAAGCTCTCCGACGTGGCCATCGACAAGGTGTTCATCGGTTCGTGCACCAACAGCCGCATCGAGGATCTGCGCGCTGCCGCCGCCATCGCCCGTGGCCGCAAGGTCGCCGCCGGGGTACAGGCTCTGGTGGTGCCGGGCTCCGAGCAGGTGAAGGCCCAGGCCGAGGCCGAGGGGCTGGACAAGATCTTCATCGAGGCAGGCTTTGAGTGGCGTTTGCCCGGCTGCTCCATGTGTCTGGCCATGAACAACGACCGGCTGCAACCGGGGGAGCGCTGCGCCTCCACCAGCAACCGCAACTTCGAGGGACGTCAGGGTCGTGCCGGCCGCACCCACCTGGTGAGCCCGGCCATGGCCGCCGCCGCCGCCGTCACCGGCCGCTTCGCCGATATTCGCGTACTGTAAGAGGAAACAGCGATGACAGGATTCAAACAGCATAAAGGGATCGTCGTTCCCCTCGACAGCGCCAACGTCGACACCGACGCCATCATTCCCAAGCAGTTCCTGCAGAAGGTGAACCGTATCGGCTTTGGCAAGCACCTGTTCCACGACTGGCGCTTCCTGGACGATGCAGGGGAGCAGCCCAACCCCGAGTTCGTGCTCAACCAGCCGCAGTTCGCCGGTGCCAGCATCCTGCTGGCCCGCGAGAACTTCGGCTGCGGCTCGAGTCGTGAGCACGCCCCCTGGGCGCTGGCGGACTACGGCTTCAAGACCATGATCGCTCCGAGCTTTGCCGACATCTTCTACGGCAACGCCATCAACAACGGCATGGTGCCGGTTCGTCTGAAAGAGGAGGAGGTCGACGCCCTGTTCCAGCTGGTCGCCGCCCAGCCGGGTATCGAGATCGAAGTGGATCTGGAGGCCAACCAGGTGCGTGCAGGCAGCCTCACGTTCAGCTTCGAAATCGACGAGTTCCGTCGCTACTGTCTGCTCAACGGGCTGGATGCCATCGGTCTGACCCTGCAGCACGAGGCCGCCATCAGCGCCTTCGAGGCGAAGCAGCCAAGCTGGATTTGACGAGCCTGCGACAAGAAAGCGAGTAGAATCAACAGGGAGCCAAGGCTCCCTGTTTTATTGTCGGGTCGCTGTACAAAGCCCGCCACCTCTGCATGTCCGACAGGAGACACCTATGTCCGCAAGGGGCGCCCTTTCATTGCTCTGCCTGCTGCTCAGCCTCCCGGCCCTGGGCGGGCAGACCTCTTTCACCAACAGTGGCGGTCAGCTCAACGTCGGCTGGCAGGACAGGGAGGGCAAGGCGCAGCAGCTCAGCTACCGGCTGGAGGCGGGCAAGCTGCCCCCTCTCATCGCTTACCGTCCGGCCAGGATGCAGGAAGACGTACTGCAAAGCCTGCTGCAACAGGCCCCCCTGGCGTTCCCCGAGGTGCAGTTCTCCCTCGTTCGCCCCGCCATGAGCCTCAGCATCAAGAGCCGCAACGCCGACAAGGCGCGGGAAGCCTCCCAATGGGTCAAGCCCGAGCAGGCCAAACTGGAGGCCGCCTGGCTCACGCAGCACTACTTCCAGCCCTTCACTGCCCCCGACGGCGCTCCCGCCATCAAGCAGGATCATGTGCGCATCGCCCTGGAGAGCCGGGACGAACTGGCCCCGTTGATGGAGCAGCTCAAGCAGGAAGGGGCCACCGAGACCGAGGCGCGCCAGAAGACGGTGGCCCACATGCTCGACTTCATCCAGGCCATCCCTTATCAACTGCTCGACAGCCAGTCGGGCCGCTCTGGCAAGGGGTTTCTGAGCCCGCGCCAGGTGCTGGAGCAGAACCGGGGGGATTGCGACAGCAAGGCGACCCTGATGACCGCCCTGCTGGCCCAGGGGTATCCCGATCTCAAGCAGGCCATGGTGTTCGTGCCGGGACATGCCCTGCTGGGGGTGGCCCTGCCAGCCAAACCGGGGGACACCACCTTGAGCCGGGCGGGGGAGACCTACCTCCTGATGGAGCCGACCGGCCCGACCCAGCTGCCCATGGGCCAGCTCGCGCCCACCAGCAAGACGCTGGTCGACAGCGGCCAGTTGAGCGTGCAGCCGGTGCAGGATGAGGGGAAATGAGACAGGCCAGCCCATGGCTGGCCTGTCTCGAGGAGGACGGGCGCCCGGGTCTCAGGTGAGGGAGAGAAACTCCAGCGCCAGCAGGAGACCGTCTTCTTCCTCCAGCACCCGCACGATGCGAGCCTGGGCCTCAAAGGGAGGCAGAAGATTGCTGCTGGTCGCCAGGCTCACCCGGATGGGCTGGGCCAGATCGAACGCGTGCTTGTTCACCTCGACGCCCATGCCGTTGGCGCTGAGATCCCGGCAGACCCCCTCCAGCACCTGCTGATGCTGGAACAGGGTGACGGGGGCATTGATGACCATGCGCTGGAAGGCACGTCTTTCCTTGGTGCTGGTGATCACTGGGGACTTCCTCCTTGGTGGTGGCTCGCACGATGCGGCCCGTGAAACATAGTGCTAGCCTCCCCCCAGGAACGCCAATACAATGCGATGCGTTGCTCAAACGGGGTGCGGTTTACCGCTGAGATTATACCCGTGAACCTGATCCAGATAATGCTGGCGGAGGAATTTGAGGCATGGCGCGCGTTTTTTGTGCCCTCATCCGCCGGCGCTCACCACACGCGAGGTGCCATTGATGAGCACCCCGATACCCACAGGAGTGCCATTGATGAAGACCCTGCTGCTGATCGCCACCAGCCTGCTCTCTGCCCAGGCGTTTGCCGCCGACACCCTCACCGTCTACACCTACGGCTCCTTCGCCGCCGAATGGGGGCCGGGCCCCAAGATCAAGCAGGCCTTCGAGAAGGAGTGCGGCTGCACACTCAATCTGGTGCCCCTCGAGGATGGCGTCGCCATCCTCAACCGGCTGCGGCTGGAAGGCCAGCACAGCAAGGCCGACATGGTGCTGGGACTGGACGATGCCCTCATCAGCGAGGCCAAGCAGAGCGGCCTGTTCGCTCCCCATTCCACCAGGCTCGATGACCTCAAGGTGCCGGGTGGCTGGCAGGATGACACCTTTGTCCCCTATGACTACGGCTACTTCGCCTTCGTCTATGACAGCAACAAGCTCAAGCAGCCCCCCAAGAGCCTGAAGGAGCTGGTGGCGCGCCCCGATATCAAGGTGATCTATCAGGATCCCCGCACCTCCACCCCTGGTCAGGGGCTGATGCTCTGGATGAAGTCGGTCTACGGGGATGAGGCCCCTGCCGCCTGGGCCACGCTTGCCAAAAAGACGGTCACCGTCACCAAGGGGTGGTCAGAGGCCTACGGCATGTTTCTCGACGGCGAGGCGGACATGGTGCTCTCCTACACCACCTCTCCCGCCTATCACCTGATCGCCGAAAACAAGCCCCAGTACCGGGCGGCCGCGTTCGAGGAGGGGCACTACCGCCAGGTGGAAGTAGCGGCCAAGCTCAAGGGCGCCACACAGGGCAAACTGGCTGACCAGTTCCTGCAATTCATGGTGAGCCCCGCCTTCCAGAATGAGATCCCCGGCGGCAACTGGATGTATCCGGTGACAGACATGGTGCTGCCCAAGGGGTTCGAACAGATGATCACCGTAGCGAAGCCGCTCACCTTCAGCTCTGACGAGGTGGCTGCCAACCGCAAGGGGTGGATCCGCGAATGGCTGCAAGCCGTCACCCAGTGAGTTCAGGTCGTCGCACCCTCTGGTGGCTGCCCGGCAGTGCAGCCACCCTGGTCATCCTGCTGCTCTCAATTGGGCCGCTGGTCGCCCTGTTATGGCAGGCGGGGGCCCTCTCCCCCCGCGCCCTGCTAGGCGATCCCTACCTGCGCCACGTGCTGGGTTTCAGCCTCTGGCAGGCACTGCTCTCCACCCTGCTGAGCCTGGGGCTTGCCATCCCGGTGGCCAGAGCCCTGGCGCGACGCCGTTTCACCGGACGCCGCCTGCTGCTCAAGCTGTTCGGCCTCTCCCTGGTGCTGCCAGTCATCATCGCCATCTTCGGCATGGTGGCGGTGCACGGTCGCCAGGGCTGGCTGCCGCAACTGCTGCACGGCCTGGGCCTGGATCCCGGCAACTACCTCTATGGCCTGTTCGGCATCCTGCTGGCCCATGTCTTCTTCAACATGCCGCTGGCCGCCCGCCTCATTCTGCAGAGCATAGAGAGCATCCCCGAGTCCTCCTGGCGCCTCGCCAGCCAGCTCGGCATGCGCTCCTCCCACATCTTCCGGCTGCTGGAGTGGCCGCTCATCCGCGGCATATTGCCGGGGCTCGCCAGCCTCATCTTCATGCTCTGCTTCACCAGCTTCACCACAGTGCTGGCGCTCGGGGGCGGCCCCAAGTCCACCACACTGGAGGTAGCCGTCTACCAGGCGCTGCGCTTTGACTTCGATCTCGCCACCGCTGGCGGGCTCGCCCTGGTGCAACTGCTGCTGACCCTGGCCCTGCTCCTGCTGCAACACAAGCTGCAGACCACCCCGGCCAGTCGCCTCACCAGCCGTCGCCCCTGCCTGCGTCCCGACAGACACCAGAAGGGCAGCGCTCTAGTAGATGGCCTGGCCCTGACCATGGGGCTCGCCATCTTCCTGCCGCCCCTGCTGGCCATCGTGGTCGCCGGGTTCAACCCCGGTCTGCTGGCGGCGCTCGGCTCACCCCGGCTGTGGCAGGCAGGGGGGCAGTCTCTGGGCATAGCCCTGGCGGCGGGCTCCCTGGCCACTTTGCTCGGCGCCGGGCTGCTGCTCACCAGCCGGCATCTGAGGGTGCGGGATCGCAAACGGCGGGCCGCCGCCCTGTGGGAGGCCAGCGGCTCCATGATCCTGATGATCCCGGCGGTGGTGCTCTCCACCGGCCTCTTCATCCTGTTCATGCCCTTCACCGACGTCTTTGCCCTGGGCCCCAGGCTGGTGGTGCTGGTCAACGCCCTGATGGCGCTGCCCTATGTGCTGCGCACCCTCTCGGCCCCCATGCAACTGGTGGTGCGCCAGTACGATCGGCTGGCGGACAGCCTGGGGGTGCGCGGCCTGCATCGCCTGCGCCTGGTGGAGTGGCCCCTGCTGCGCCGTCCGCTGGCCCTGGCCATGGCTCTCTCGATGATATTGTCCCTCGGGGATCTCGGGGCCATCGCCATGTTCGGCAGCCAGACCCTCACTACCCTGCCCTGGCTGCTCTATCAACAGCTCGGCAGCTACCGGCTGACCGAGGCGGCCGCCACCGCCCTGCTGCTGCTCACCCTCTGCTTCTCCCTGTTCTGGCTGGTGGAGCGGGGACTGGGAGGCAGGCATGTGGATCCCTGATCCCCGGCGGCATTGCCGCCTCCCTGCCCCCAGGATCCGCCCGGGCACGCCCCTGGGGCGCCCCTTGGAGCAGTCACTCACGCTGCTTTTCATCAATTTTTCTTACTTGTTGTTCTATAAAACGACATTCAGGAGCCAAACATGCTGGTAATTGAGGAACTGGTCACCAGTTATCCCGACTGGCAGGTGACCTTCAGTGCGACCTTGCCCAAGGGGGAGATCACCGCCCTCATCGGTCCGAGCGGCGCCGGCAAGTCCACCCTGCTCGGCATGATCGCGGGCTTCGTGCCGGTGGAGTCGGGCACCCTCACCTTCGACGGCCAGGATCTGCTGTCACTGGGCCCCGCCGAGCGCCCGGTCACCACCCTGTTCCAGGATCACAACCTCTTCCTGCACCTGTCGGTGTTCGACAACATCGCCATCGGCCTGCATCCCGGCCTGCGCTTGAATCCGGCCCAGAAAAGGCAGGTGCAGGAGGCCGCTGATAAGGTGGGCCTGGGGGAGATGCTGACGCGCCTGCCGGAGCAGCTCTCCGGCGGCCAGCAGCAGCGGGTGGGGCTGGCCCGCGCCCTGGTGCGGGGCAGGCCGCTGCTGCTGCTGGACGAGCCCTTCTCGGCCCTCGATCCGGCCCTGCGGCGGGAGATGCTGGCGGAGGTCGCCCGCCTCGCCTGCGAGCAGGGCATCACCGTGCTGATGGTCTCTCACAACCCCGAGGATGCCCAGCTCATCGCCGATCAGGTGCTCTTCATCGACGCGGGACGCATCGCCTTGCAGGGCAAGCCGGATATCCTGCACAGCAGCGATCACCCCGGGCTGCTGCGCTACCTGGGCCGCGCTCTGGCGCCACAGTGAAGGGCTGACAAGCAGATGGTCTCTCCCTGTCGTTCCTAGGACGATGCCCTTCATCGACGCAGGGCGCATCGCCTTGCAGGACAAGCCGGATATCCTGCACAGCAGCGATCACCCCGGGCTGCTGCGCTACCTGGGCCGACTGAGAGAGGCGGGATCAAAAAAGGGGAAGCCGTCCGGCTTCCCCTTTCTCATGCAGAGATCCCGTCAAATCAGAGATTTTCCTCGGCGAACGAAGCCAGCCTGCTGCGCACCACCCCGTTCAGGAAGATGTTGGCACTGCCGTCGAAGTCCTTGAACCGCTCGACGATGTAGGTCAGACCCGAGGTCACCGGGCTCAGGTAGTTGGAGTCGATCTGAGCCAGGTTGCCGGAGCAGACGATCTTGGTCCCCTCCCCGCAGCGGGTGATGATGGTCTTGATCTGGGACGCGGTCAGGTTCTGGCACTCGTCCAGCAGCACGAAGGTGTTCTGGATGCTGCGCCCGCGCATGAAGTTGACCGATTTGAACTGGATATTGGCCTTCTCCATGATGTAGCTGAGCGACCCGCTCATGTTCTCGTCCTGCTTGTGCAGCACCTCCAGGGTGTCGGTCACCGCCGCCAGCCAGGGCATCATCTTCTCCTCCTCGGTGCCGGGCAGGAAGCCGATGCTCTCGGCAATTTCCGGGGTATTGCGGGTGACGATCACCTTCTCGTAGATCCCCTTCTCGATCACCAGCTCCAGCGCCGCCGCCATGGCGAGCAGGGTCTTGCCGCAGCCCGCCGGGCCGGTCAGGATCACCAGGTCGATGTGCGGATCCAGCAGGGCATCCAGCGCCATGCCCTGATAGACGTTCTTGGGATGCACTCCCCAGGCCTTGCGGGACATCAGCCGCTCGCGGCCGAGATCTTTCAGGCGGATCTTGTTGCCGTCGTGGCTCAGTACCCGCGCGGCAAAGAAGTTCTCCTCGTCCAGCAGGTACTGGTTGACGTGGACGCCCTCCAGCAGGTTGGCATCGATAACGTGGACCGTATCGCGGCCATGGGTTTCGCTGTCGCACTCGCCGACCCGCTCCCAGAAGCTGCCGGGCACCACCTGGAAGCCCTTGGCGAGCAGGCGGATGTCGTCGATGAGCTGGTCGCTGCGGTAATCCTCCACATGGGCAAGACCTGCTCCCTTGGCCTTGAGGCGCATGTTGATGTCTTTGGTGACCAGCACCACCTGACGCTTCATCTCGTGCTTTTGCAGGTAGAGGGCGGCGTTGATGATGCGGTTGTCCGCCTCCTTGTCGGTGAACACCTCGGCATCCTGGGGCAGATGGTGATCGCTGAAGATGGATATATGACCGCTCGCCTCGCCGGCCAGTGCCACTCCTTGCACTATCTGCTCCGGAGTCGCATCGCGGAACACATCTTCCAGGGCACGGATGGCGATGCGGGCATCACGGCTGACGTCCTTCTGGCGATCCTTGATGTTGTCGAGCTCTTCGAGCACCGTCATGGGGATGAGCACGTCGTGCTCTTTGAAGGAGTAGATGGCGAGGGGTTCGTGAAGCAGAACGTTGGTATCCAGGATAAACAGCTTTCGGTCCGTGTTGTCCATAAGCATCCTCCTTGGCACTGAAGGTGCCACGTGTGTGAATCTCAGATGTCATTGAAACCACACGGCCGTGACAGTTTTATTACCCCCAACGCTACGCCCGAATTTACCGGTGCGCAACAAATCGCTGCCATCATGGGCGTCGTTCGAACATAAAATCAGCAACGAAAAGGCCGGCATGTTGCCGGCCTTTGGTGGCAATCAGCACCTCAACCGCACTTGGAATCCCCGCAATTGAGACAGGTCATGCAGCCATCCTTTTGCACCAGCGCCTTGGTGTGGCACTTGTAGCAGAGCGCGGCACTGGGTGGGAAACCGCTGCCCGCCGGCTGCTCTTCTGCCTGTTGCTGTGCCTGCAATTGCGCCTGCTTCTCGGCCAGGAACGCCTGCTGGTGCTCGTCCAGCCCGGGCACCTTGAGCATGCCGATCTCGGTGAGATGGGTTTCGATCACGTTGCCAATTTCGGCGATGAGAGAGGGCACGTACTTGCCCTTGTTCCAGTAGCCCCCCTTGGGATCGAACACGGAGCGCAACTCCTCCACCAGAAAGGTGACGTCCCCTCCCTTGCGAAACACCGCCGAGATGATGCGGGTCAGCGCCACTATCCACTGATAGTGCTCCAGGCTCTTGGAGTTGATGAAGATCTCGAACGGGCGCCGGGTCTCGTGCACCGTGCCCTCGTTGAGAATGATGTCGTTGATGGTGATGAACAGCGAGTGCTCGGAGACATGCTCCGGCGTTTTCAGCTTGTAGGTGGTGCCCATCAACCGTTCCGGGCGCAGCACGGTTTCATGCATGTGCACCACGTCATCCTGGGGCGTCGGCGCATCTTGCGGCTCATCCCGGGTTTTTACCTTGTAGGCGACGATTTTTCTGTCGATTTTCTTGACCATGTCTCGTCCTCAGAACTTGCCGTAATAGCCTTCTTTCAAGGCGTCATAGAGGTTGGCGGCGGTGTGCAGCTCGCCATCGTATTCGATCTCCTCGTTCCCCTTCGCCGTGATGACGGTGCCATCTTCCAGGGTGAACTCGTAACTGGTGTTCTCCAGATCCTTCTCCTTCACCAGCACGCCCTGGAAGGCGGCCGGGTTGAAGCGGAACGTGGTACAGCCCTTGAGGCCGGAGTCCGAGGCATAGAGGTAGATATCCTTGAACTGCTCGAACGGAAAATCGGTCGGCACGTTGGCGGTCTTGGAGATGGAGGAGTCGATCCAGCGCTGGGCCGCCGCCTGGATATCCACGTGCCCGGTCGGCGTGACGTCGTCCGCGGTGATGAAGTAATCCGGCAGGCGGCTACCCTCCTCCTCGGCATAGGGCATGGCGGCCGGATTGACCAGCTCGCGATAGGCCAGCAGCTCGAAGGAGTAGACATCCACGCTCTCCTTGCTCTTCTTGCCCGGCTTGATGACATTGCGGCTGTAGTGGTGGGCAAAGCTCGGCTCTATGCCGTTACTGGCGTTGTTGGCGAGCGACAGGGAGATGGTACCGGTCGGCGCTATGCTGCTGTGATGGGTGAAGCGTCCACCCACCTCAGCCAGCTCGGCCACCAGAGCGGGATCCACCTCGGCCACCTGCTGCATGTAGCGGCTGTAGCGGGCATGCAACACCTTGCCCTTCACCTTGTCGCCGAGCTTGATGCCATCTGCCGCCATTTCGGGGCGCAGACGCAGCATCTTGCCGGTGACTTCGAACTCCTGCTCCATGATGGGGGCCGGCCCCTTCTCCTTCGCCAGACGCAGAGACTCCTGCCAGCCGGTCATCGCCAGCTCCTGGGAGACCTGTTCGGTGAAGGCGACGGAGGCCGCAGAGCCGTACTTGATGCGCAGCATGGTGAGGGTCGAGCCCAGCCCCAGGAAGCCCATGCCGTGGCGACGCTTGGCGGTGATCTCCTTGCGCTGCTTGGCCAGCGGCAGCTGGTTTATCTCCACCACGTTGTCGAGCATACGGGTGAAGATGGCCACCACCTTGCGAAACGCGGGCCAGTCGAAGGCGGCCTGCTCGGTGAAGGGATCGCGCACGAAGGTGGTCAGGTTGACCGAGCCCAGCAGACAGGCCCCATAGGGCGGCAGAGGCTGTTCACCGCAGGGGTTGGTGGCACGGATCTCTTCGCAGAACCAGTTGTTGTTCATCTGGTTCACCTTGTCGATCAGGATGAAACCGGGCTCCGCATAGTCGTAGGTAGAGGTCATGATGACGTTCCACAGCTTGCGCGCGGGCAGGGTCTTGTAGACCTTGCAGGCCACCTGGCCCAGCTCGTTGATCACCACACCCTCCTTGTTGGGCCAGTCCGCCCAGACCACCCTCGCTGGGTCATCCAGCGCGATGCCATCCTGCTCCACCTCCTTGGCGGTGTAGGGGAAGATCAGTTGCCAGGGTGCATCCTCTTTCACCGCACTGACGAACTCTTCGGTGATGAGCAGGGAGAGGTTGAATTGACGCAGGCGACCATCCTCCCGCTTGGCCTGGATGAACTCGACGACATCGGGGTGACGGATATCCATGGTGCCCATCTGGGCGCCACGACGGCCACCGGCAGAGGAGACGGTAAAGCACATCTTGTCGTAGATATCCATGAAGGAGAGCGGCCCGGAGGTATAGGCCCCCGCTCCCGAGACGAAGGCCCCGCGCGGTCGCAGGGTCGAGAAGTCGTAACCGATGCCGCAACCCGCCTTCAGGGTCAGCCCCGCCTCGTGCACCTTGCCGAGGATATCGTCCATCGAATCCTCGATGGTGCCGGAGACGGTGCAGTTGATGGTGGAGGTCGCCGGCTTGTGCTCAAACGCCCCGGCGTTGGAGGTGATACGGCCCGCCGGAATGGCACCATTGCGCAGGGCCCACAGGAAGGGTTCATACCAGGTGTCGGGTTCGCGCTCCTGCGCAGCCAGCGCGCGAGCGACACGCTGGTAGGTCTCGTCGATGGAGCCGTCGATGGGGGCGCCATCCTTGCTCTTGAGACGATACTTGCTGTCCCAGATCTCGAGAGACGTCTCCTGCAGAGGGATCTGGCGGCTGGCGGTGACGCCCTCCAGTACCGGAATGGATTTAGCCATGGTCAATCAACCTCCTGTGAATGGGGCAATATCGTGACAAGAATACTACCAGTAGTAAGTTTAAGGACTGAAAACACAATATGTTGTGATTCATCCGTCGTAAGGGCGCCGATTCTATCCTAAAAAAAGGTTCTTCGCGGGATCCTGGGAAAGTGGAAGTTGACAGACAGGGTGCTGGTAAACTGGCTGTCTCCAAACACACCACCACCATCACCCTGCTGTCGCCGTGCA
>NZ_JAPCIZ010000072.1:0-20834 GCF_027707725.1 Aeromonas sp. QDB25
TACAACCATGAACGGCTCAAAGTAAAACTAAACGGCCTGAGCCCGGTACAGTACCGAACTCAGGCCATGTCATCCGCCAGCTAACGTGTCCAATAAATGGGGTTCACTTCAGAGGAGCGGCTTTTGATGGTTGTCGGACCGTCTATTAGACGTCGAGGTTGGCAACCCGCAGGGCGTTGGTCTCGATAAAGTCGCGACGGGGCTCAACGGCATCCCCCATCAGGGTGGAGAAGAGCTGGTCGGCGCCGACCGCGTCGTCGATGGTGACGCGCAGCATGCGACGGGCTTCCGGATCCATGGTGGTTTCCCACAGCTGCTCCGGGTTCATCTCCCCCAGCCCTTTATAGCGCTGGATGTAGATGCCACGCTTGCCTTCGCCCATCAGCCACTCGACCGCTTCCACGAAACTGGCGACCGGTTTCACCTTCTCGCCACGCTTGATGTAACCGCCTTCCTCGATCAGGTTGGCGATCTCCTTGCCCAGGGAGACCAGCTGACGGTACTCGGAGGATTGCAGGAAGTCATAGCTCAGCGGATATTCACGGTCGACCCCGTGCTGGCGTACCACGGCGTGGGGCACGAACAGGCTGCGCTCCTCGTCGCGGCGTACCTGCATCTGGTACTGGATACCGTGGTTGCTCTCGTTGAGCACGGCTTCCATGCTCTGGCACCAGGTCTGCAGATCGCTCTCGCTGGCCAGCAGGGTTTCGTTCAACTCAGGCTGATAGATCAGCTGGGTCAGCACGGCTTCCGGGGCGCGGCGGGACATGCGGGTGATGAGGTGAGTCACGGAGCGATGCTGGTTGACCAGACGCTCCAGCGCCTCGCCACCGATGGCCGGGGCAGACTCGTTGACGTGCAGGGTCGCACCGTCCAGCGCCATGGCGGTCTGGTACTGCAACAATGCGTCTTCGTCTTTCAGGTACTGCTCCTGTTTGCCCTTCTTCACCTTGTAGAGCGGCGGCTGGGCGATGAAGACATAGCCACGCTCGATGATTTCCGGCATCTGACGATAGAAGAAGGTCAGCAGCAGGGTACGGATGTGCGCACCATCGACGTCCGCATCCGTCATGATGATGATGTTGTGATAGCGCAGCTTGTCCGGGTTGTACTCGTCGCGACCGATGCCACAGCCCAGAGCGGTGATCAGGGTGCCCACCTCCTGGGAGGAGATCATCTTGTCGAAACGGGCCTTCTCCACGTTCAGGATTTTACCCTTGAGGGGCAGGATGGCCTGGTTCTTCCGGTTGCGACCCTGCTTGGCGGAGCCGCCAGCAGAGTCCCCTTCCACGATGTAGAGTTCGGAGAGCGCCGGGTCTTTCTCCTGACAGTCCGCCAGCTTGCCGGGCAGACCGGCGATATCCAGCGCGCCCTTGCGGCGGGTCAGTTCGCGGGCCTTGCGGGCCGCTTCACGGGCACGGGCCGCATCGATGATCTTGTTGACCACGATCTTGGCGTCGCCCGGGTTTTCCAGCAGGAAGTCGGCCAGCTTCTCACCCATCGCCTGTTCCACGGCGGTCTTCACTTCGGACGAGACCAGCTTGTCCTTGGTCTGGGAGGAGAACTTAGGGTCAGGCACCTTGACGGAGATAACGGCAATCAGACCTTCACGGACGTCGTCACCACTGGCGGCGGACTTGGCCTTCTTGCTGTAGTCCTCCTTGTCCATGTAGTTGTTCAGCGTCCGGGTCAGCGCGGTACGGAAGCCCACCAGGTGGGTACCGCCATCCCGCTGCGGAATATTGTTGGTGAAGCAGTAGACCCCTTCCTGATAGGCGTCGTTCCACTGCATGGCGACTTCGACACCGATTCCGTCCTGCTCTGTGGTGAAGTGGAACACCTTGGGGTGGATCGGGGTCTTGTTCTGGTTCAGGTACTCGACGAAGGCCTTGATGCCCCCTTCGTAGCAGAAGTGCGCCTCGCGGCCATCACGCTCGTCCATCAGACGGATGGAGACGCCGGAGTTGAGGAAGGAGAGCTCGCGCAGACGCTTGGCCAGGATCTCGTAGTGGAACAGGGTGTCGCTGAAGATGGTCGGGCTCGGCCAGAAGCGAACTTCGGTCCCGGTGCCAGTGCTGTCACCAATCTGCTTGAGCGGTGCCTGCGGCTCGCCCAGGTGATAGGTCTGCTCGTAGACATGACCGTTGCGGCGGATGGTCAGCAGCAGCTTGTCGGAAAGCGCGTTCACCACGGAGACGCCCACACCGTGCAGACCGCCGGACACCTTGTAGGAGTTGTCATCGAATTTGCCGCCGGCGTGCAGCACGGTCATGATGACTTCAGCGGCCGAACGACCCTCTTCCGGGTGGATGTCCACCGGAATGCCGCGACCGTTGTCGCGCACGGAGACGGAGCCGTCGGAATGGATCTTGACCTGGATATCGGAGCAGTAGCCAGCCAGAGCCTCGTCGATGGAGTTGTCGACGACCTCGAACACCATGTGGTGCAGGCCCGATCCATCGTCCGTATCGCCGATATACATCCCCGGGCGCTTGCGGACCGCATCCAGACCCTTGAGCACCTTGATATTCGAGGAGTCGTAAGTATTTTCACTCATAGCTTACTCTCTGCCTTCTCTAACGTTTCGGAGATCTTGCCTTGTTCCACGTGGAACAGCTTGCAGTCACTCGCATCCATCATGTCTGCGAGCTGACCGGTATCGATGGCGGTGATGAACACCTGGGACGCGCACTGCTTCAGCCTTGCAGCCAGCAGACGACGTTTGTCGACATCCAGTTCAGAGGCAAAATCATCAATTAAAAAAATACAGCCGCGGCTGCTATGTTGATTCAAATAGAGCCCTTGGGCCAGCCGCATGGCACAGACCAGCAACTTCAGCTGACCCCTGGACAAAATATCCTGCGCGGGGACACCGTTCGCCTTGAGCCGCACGTCCGCCTTCTGCGGACCGACCCCAGTGTACCCCAGCGAACGATCCCGTTCGAACCCCGCCTCCAGCAATGCGTCGAGGGGAGTGTCTTTTTCCCAGCCTCGATAGAATCCAAGACTGATATCGAACTCCGGCAGAAAATCTGCGGTCATCTCCTTGATCAGGGGCGTAATGGCCTGACAATAACTGGCGCGAAACCCCGCCAGCTCGCCGCCCAGTCGCACCAGCTCCTGATCCCAGAACGCCAGTTGACGATACTGGGTGCTCTGGCGCAGCAAGGCATTGCGCTGCTTCAACAGCCGACGCACCCGCCCCCAGAGGGAGAAGAAGGTCGGCTCCTGATGGAAAACACCCCAGTCGAGCCAGGCCCGGCGAGCCTGGGGCCCACCGGTCAGCAGGCTGAAACCATCGGGGTGGATCAACTGTACCGGCAACAGCTCCGCCAGATCGGCCAGGCGCTGGGCCTGGGCACCGGCGATCTTGAGCTGGGTTTCGCCCCCCTTGTCCTTGGCAAGCCCGATGGGCACCTGACGCCCCTCCAGCTCGCACTGGGCAAACAGGGTAAAGGCCCGCTCGCCCTGGCGGATGACCCGCCCGGTCAAATGGGTACGAAACGAGCGGCCGAGACCAAGGTAATGAATGGCTTCCAGCACGCTGGTCTTGCCGCTGCCGTTGCTCCCGACCAGGATATTGAGGCCGGGAGACAGCGCGAGATTGGCGTGCTGAATGTTGCGAAAGTCGCTGAGCTGGAGTTTGACCAGGGACACGACTAGATCCGCATCGGCATCACCACATACTGGGCATCTTGGTTCTCAAAATCCTCAATAATGGCGCTGCTGATGGAATCGCTCAGGCTGATCCGGATTTGGTCACATTTTAACGTATTCAACACGTCCAGCACATAGGAGACGTTGAAGCCGATCTCCATCTCGCCAGCGGCGTATTGTACGTCAAGCAGCTCTTCGGCTTCTTCCTGTTCCGGGTTGTTGGCGGTGATGCGCAGCAGGTTTTCCTGCAGATTGAGACGCACCCCACGGAATTTCTCGTTGGAGAGGATGGCGGCACGGGCAAAGGCCTGGCGCAGATCCTCGCGACCGGCGATCAGGGCCTTGTCACTCCCCCGGGGGATGACGCGGCGCCAGTCCGGGAAACGGCCATCCACCAGCTTGGAGGTGAAAATGAAGCCATCCAGGGCAGCGCGCAGGTTGCTGCGGCCCACTTGCAGCCGTACCGGCTTGTCTTCCGCTTCCAGCAGGCGCACCAGCTCCAGCACCCCTTTGCGCGGCAGGATGACCTGATGATCGGGCAACGATTCCCCCACCACCTCGCGGCGGCAGGTGGCCAGCCGGTGACCGTCCGTCGCCACGGTACGCAGGCCGTGGCCTTCGCTCTCGAACAGCATGCCGTTCAGGTAGTAGCGCACGTCCTGGCTCGCCATGGAGAACTGGGTCGCGTCGATGAGTTTTTTCAGCTCCAGCTGGCTGATGTCGAACTCGAGCACGGATTCCCAATCCTCGATGTTCGGGTATTCGGTCGCCGGCAGGGTCGACAGGTTGAAGCGGGAGCGGCCGGAACGGATGATGAGGCGCTCTCCCTCGGTGCTGAGACGGATCTCCGCCCCCTCCGGCAGACCGCGACAGATGTCCAGCAGCTTGCGCGCCGGCACTGTGGTGCGGCCATCCTGGCTGTCGCTGTTGAGATAGACCTGTCCGATCATCTCCACCTCGAGATCGGTCCCGGTCAGAGACAGCAGGCCATTGCTGACATCGAGCAGGACGTTGCCGAGGATGGGCAGGGTCGGCCGGCCACCCAGGGCACCGGACACCAGTTGCAGGGGACGTAACAGGGCCTCACGGCTAATTTCGAGCTGCATCTGTGCTCTCCGTTGTTATTGGGAGGAAAGGATTCGGATCAGGCTGGAACATGCAATCTGCATCTGTGCACTCCGTTCCGTTATCAGGAAGAAAGGGTACGGATCAGGTTGGAATAGTCTTCCTTGATGTCGTGACTCTCTTCCTTCAGCTGCTCGATCTTGCGGCAGGCATGAAGAACCGTGGTGTGGTCACGGCCACCAAAGGCATCCCCTATCTCAGGCAAGCTGTGGTTGGTCAGCTCCTTGGCCAGCGCCATCGCCAGCTGGCGCGGGCGGGCAACGGAACGGGAGCGACGCTTGGAGAGCAGATCCGCCAGCTTGATCTTGTAGTACTCCGCCACCGTCTTCTGGATGTTGTCGATGGTGACCAGCTTCTCCTGCAAGGCCAGCAGATCGCGCAGCGCCTCGCGCACGAAGTCGATGTTGATGGCGCGGCCAGTGAAGTTGGCGTTGGCGATCACCCGGTTGAGGGCGCCTTCCAGTTCACGGACGTTGGAGCGCAGCCGTTTGGCGATGAAGAAGGCCACTTCGTCCGGCAGATGGATCTGGTTCTCGTCCGCCTTGCGCATCAGGATGGCAACCCGGGTCTCCAGCTCCGGCGGCTCGATCGCCACCGTGAGCCCCCAGCCGAAGCGGGACTTGAGACGATCTTCCACCCCGTTGATCTCTTTCGGATAACGGTCCGAGGTCAGGATGATCTGCTGGTTGCCTTCAAGCAGGGCGTTGAAGGTGTGGAAGAACTCCTCCTGGGAGCGCTCCTTGTTGGCAAAGAACTGGATGTCATCGATGAGCAGGGCATCGACGCTACGGTAATAACGCTTGAACTCTTCAATGGCGTTATTCTGCAGCGCCTTCACCATGTCCTGCACGAACCGTTCGGAGTGCATGTAGATGACTTTGGCGTCTTTCTTGCGATCCTTGATGGCATTGCCAACGGCGTGCAGCAGGTGGGTCTTGCCAAGGCCAGTGCCGCCATAAAGGAACAGCGGGTTGTAAGCACCACCCGGATTGTCGGCCACCTGACGGGCGGCCGCACGGGCCAGCTGGTTGGACTTACCCTCAACGAAATTCTCGAAGGTATAGTTCACGTTGGTGTTGCTCTTGTGGTTTGGCTCGGGCTTGTTTTCGGCCTTGTTTTCCCAGCTCTTGGGAGAGTTATTCACAGGATCGACACCACGGGCCGGCGCCCTGGCGACCGCGACGGGATGAGGGCGATTGCCGATATCAAAACGCAGGGTGGGAGCGTCGGCTCCGCACAGCTCGTTGATGATGCCGTTGACCCGGAGCAGGTACTTGTCGCGTACCCAGTCCAGAACAAAGCGGTTCGGTGCATACAGGGTCAGAGTATTGTCACTCAACTCCGCTTGAAGCGGCCGGATCCACATGCTGAATTCTGCCGAGGGCAACTCATCTTGCAGCCGGTTAAGGCACTGCTGCCATAGCGAAGCAGTCACTCTAGACTCCCGTCAATTGATTAAGTAAAGACCGGCTATTCTACGTTTTTAGTGGCCGGATCTCCAGTTGCTGCCGCACGGATCCAGCAAATAAGATCCTTGACTTTCAAGGATCCAACGCCCCAGGATCCCATTTCATCCCCAAAGTTACCCACAGCCGGATATCGTCAATGTGGACAGAATGGCGCGCTGCGACCATAGTTATTTTATATAACCAAATATCATTTATTTTTTATATTTTATTCCAATAACATCAGCGCCAACCCGTGATTACAACTAAAAATACAGCACTACAGAGAGAGGAATCCCCATGAAAACCACCATCAAGCTGATTTCCGGCGCCGCCATTCTGCTGGCCAGCCTGTCCGGCCAGGCCATCGCCCAGGAAACCATCAAGGTCGGCATGTCCGGCAAATATTTCCCGTTCACCTTCGTCAAGCAGGACAAGCTGCAGGGCTTCGAGGTGGACATGTGGAACCAGATCGGTGAGCGCACCGGCTACAAGGTCGAGTTCGTGACCGCCAGCTTCTCCGGCCTGTTCGGCATGCTGGAAACCGGCCGCGTCGACACCATCTCCAACCAGATCACCATCACCGACGAGCGCAAGGCCAAGTACGCCTTCTCCCAGCCCTATGTCTATGACGGTGCCCAGATCGTGGTCCGCAAGGGCAACAACACCATCCACGGCATCAAAGACCTGGAAGGCAAGAAAGTCGCCGTCAACCTGGGCTCCAACTTCGAAGAGCTGCTGCGCAAGAACGACCCCAACAAAAAGATCGATATCCGTACCTATGACTCCGCCTTCGAGCAGGATGTCGCCCTGGGCCGCATCGACGCCTTCGTGATGGACCGCGTCTCCACCGCCCAGCTGATCAAGGAATCCAAGCTGCCGCTGCAACAGGCTGGTGCACCGTTCGAAACCATCGAGAACGCCCTGCCCTTCCTGAAGACCCCGGAAAAGCAGGCCGTGCTGAAGAAGGTTGACGATGCCCTCACCGCCATGCGCAAAGACGGCACCCTGACCAAAATCTCCGAAAAATGGTTCGCAGCGGACATCACCAGCAAATAAATGATGGAATTTGACCTCGAGTACACGCTAGGGCTGTTTCCCATCCTGCTCAAATACCTGGGCACCACGATGGAAATGGCCCTGTGGGGATTCGTATTGGCACTCGTACTGTCGCTGATCCTGGCGATAGTACGGGTGTTTCGCGTTCCCGCACTTCACTGGCTGGCGATGCTGTATATCTCGTTCTTCCGGGGTACACCGCTGCTCGTCCAGCTGTTTCTGCTCTATTACGGGCTGCCGCAGCTCTTCCCCATCTTCGTGGGGATGGATGCCTTTACCGCCGCCATCATCGGCCTGACCCTGCACTTTGCCGCCTACATGGCCGAGTCGATCCGGGCAGCCATTCTCGGCATCCACAAGAGCCAGATGGAAGCCGCCCTCAGCATCGGCATGAGCCGGCTGCAGGCGATGCAGCGGATCATCCTGCCCCAGGCGGCCCGCATCGCGACACCATCGCTGATGAACTACTTCATCGACATGATCAAGAGCACCTCCCTGGCGTTTACCCTGGGAGTGGCGGAGATCATGGGCAAGGCCCAGATGGAAGCGGCCTCCTCCTTCAAGTTCTTCGAGAGCTTCATGGCGGTGGCGCTGATCTACTGGGTGGTGGTCATCTTCTTCACCCGCTTGCAGCATCTGCTGGAAGTGCGGCTGAACCGTGCTTATTAAAGGAGGCCTGTCATGATCAACCTAACGGGTCTCTCCAAGGCCTATGACGGAAATCAGGTGCTCAACGGCATCGATCTTGAGGTAAAGAAGGGGGAGATTGTCGTCATCATCGGCCCCTCCGGTACCGGCAAGTCGACTCTGCTGCGCTGCCTCAACCTGCTGGAAACCCCGGATGCAGGGCGGCTCGTCATCGATGACCTCGCCGTGGATCTGGCCAAGGCCAGCGACCAGCAGGCCATCGAACTGCGCAAACGCGCCTCTTTCGTGTTCCAGAACTACGCCCTGTTCGCCAACAAGACGGCGCTGGACAACATCGCCGAGGGGCTGATCACCGTCTGGAAGCAGCCGAAGGCGGAGGCTCGTGCCACTGCCCTGGGCATCCTCAAGGACATCGGCCTCGCCGAGAAACAGGATGCCTACCCGGCCTCCCTCTCCGGCGGCCAGCAACAGCGCGTCGGCATCGGCCGGGCCATGGCGGCCCACTCCAAGGTGATCCTGTTTGACGAGCCCACCTCCGCCCTCGATCCCGAGTGGGTCGACGAGGTGCTGGGCCTGATGAAGCAGCTCGCCCGCCAGCACCAGACCATGGTGGTGGTGACCCACGAGATCGAGTTTGCCCGTGATGTCGCCGATCGGGTGATCTTCATGGAAGGAGGCCGGATCGTGGAACAGGGCCCGCCGGATCAGATATTGGTCGATCCGCAGGATCCCCGTACCCGGGAGTTCCTGCGCAAAGTACTTAAATAGCTCTCTCTTTGGCGGCCTGGCCGCCTTTTTTCTTGAGGGATCCTTGTTTAACCCCGGGTTGCCAGTATAATTCGGGGCCCTTGATCCTCCGGATCCTGCCAGATTATCCCGCTCGGTCGACGAATGGGGCGAGATGGAAAGGAACGGCGGATTGACGAGAAGCTGAACTCTGTTTAGAATTCGGCCTCTTTTGCTAGTCGTCACACGCTATAGCTGGCGCGTCGGCTAAGTGTGACAATCAAAACTGTACAGAAATACGGAATCGAATCATGAAACGTACTTTTCAACCGTCCAACCTGAAGCGCAAGCGCTCTCACGGTTTCCGCGCTCGCATGGCTACTGCCAACGGCCGCAAAGTTCTGGCCGCTCGTCGTGCCAAGGGTCGTGCCCGCCTGGTAGTCTAATGCCTACCCAGCACACCTTCTCTCGGGAGTTACGTCTGTTAACTCCCGAACACTTCAAACGCGTTTTCGCCGAGCCTGTCCGGGCCGCTTCTCCGCAAATTACGCTTCTTGCTTGCCCCAACTCCCTCGAACACCCCCGTCTTGGTCTCGCCGTGCCCAAAAAGGCGCTCAAGCGTGCCGTCTGGCGCAACCGTGTAAAACGAGTGGTTCGGGAAAGTTTTCGCCTCAATCAAGCCAATCTGCCCGCTATCGACATCGTCGTGATCGCCAAGGGTGGCGTGAAGGAGATGGACAACGAAGCGCTGTTCAAGTTACTGGAAAAGCTATGGCGCACTCTGTCACGCCGTTGCAATGGGTAGCAATCAAACTGATACGCCTGTATCAGCTAATCATTAGTCCCCTGCTCGGGCCGCGCTGCCGTTTCACCCCGACTTGTTCCCAATTTGCGATAGAAGCAATCCGACTTCACGGTTTCATAAAAGGCGTTTGGTTAGCCAGCAAACGTCTATTAAAATGCCATCCCTTATCCGAGGGTGGTTATGACCCGGTTCCGCAACCAAAGCGAAGAAACTGAAGACTATGGAATCACAACGCAATTTACTCCTGATCGGTTTGCTGTTCGTGAGCTTCTTGCTCTGGCAACAGTGGGAGTCCGACAAGGCTCCGAAGCCGGCCCCGACTACCGTGGCCCAAACCGAACATTTCGTACCTGAAGCCGGTCAGACCGGTGATATTCCTCAGGTTTCCGAGCAAGCAAATGGTAACGCCGCGCGCAAGCTGATCACCGTCTCCTCCGACGTGCTCAAGTTGACCCTGGACACCCAGGGCGGTGACATCGTCTCTGCCGAACTGCTGGCTCACAAGCTGGAAGAAGGCAAGGAACAGCCGTTCACCCTGCTGACCAGCCAGCCTGCCCACCTCTATGTGGCCCAGAGCGGTCTGGTCGGTCGCAATGGTCCGGACAGCCAGGTCCAGGGTCGTCCCACCTATGAAGCCGCCCAGACCAGCTATCAGCTGGCAGACGGTCAGGATCAAGTCGTCGTTCCGATGACCTGGACCGACAGCAAGGGTGTGGTCTTCACCAAGGAGTTCGTGCTCAAGCGCGGTGATTACGCAGTGGGCGTCGACTACAAGATCGACAACAAGTCTGCCGAGCCGGTCCAGGTACAGTTCTACGGTCAGCTGAAGCAGACCATGACCACGCCGAAGGATCAGGAAGGTCATGCCATGGTGGCCAGTGCCTACCGTGGTGGTGCCTTCTCCAGCGAAGACTCCCGCTACAAGAAGTACACCTTCGACGAGATGAAGGATGCCGACCTGAACAAGACCACCCAGGGTGGTTGGGTCGCCATGCTGCAGCACTACTTCGTCTCTGCCTGGGCCCCGAATGCCAACGACACCAACAGCTTCTACAGCCGCGTGATCCCGGGCAAGGACCAGGCCATCATCGGCTACAAGGCGCCGCTGGTTGACGTCGCTGCCGGCCAGCAGGCCGAAGTGAGCGGCAAGCTGTGGATCGGTCCCAAGCTGCAAGATCAGATGGCCAAGGTGGCAAACCACCTGGATCTGACCGTCGACTACGGCTGGCTCTGGTTCATCGCCCAACCGCTGCACTGGCTGCTGACCGTGTTCCACGGTTTCGTCCAGAACTGGGGTCTGGCCATCATCATGCTGACCCTGCTGGTGCGCGGCATCATGTTCCCGCTGACCAAGGCCCAGTACACCTCCATGGCCAAGATGCGCATGCTCCAGCCCAAGCTGGCTGCGCTCAAGGAACGCTTCGGTGACGATCGCCAGAAGATGTCCCAGGGCATGATGGAGCTGTACAAGAAGGAGAAGGTCAACCCGCTGGGCGGCTGCCTGCCCATCCTGGTACAGATGCCCATCTTCATCGCCCTCTACTGGGCACTGATGGAGTCTGTCGAGCTGCGCCACGCGCCGTTCGCCCTGTGGATCACCGACCTGTCGGTGAAGGACCCCTTCTTCGTGCTGCCAATCCTCATGGGTGCCTCCATGTGGTATCTGCAGAAGATGAGCCCGACCACCATCACGGACCCGATGCAGCAGAAGGTGATGCAGTTCATGCCGATCATCTTCACCTTCATGTTCCTCTGGTTCCCGGCAGGTCTGACTCTGTACTGGCTGGTGAGCAACGTCATCTCCATCATCCAGCAGACCATCATCTATCGTCAGCTGGAGAAGAAAGGCCTGCACTCACGCAACTGATGCGCAGCCCATCTTTCCTGATGACAAAAGAGGCGGCCTTCGGGCCGCCTTTTTTATTACAATGTCCCCCACCCTCTTACTCATTCAGCCAACCAGCGAGTCAAGCAAGATGACAACAGATACCATCGTGGCCCAGGCCACCGCCCCCGGCCGTGGCGGCGTCGGCATAGTCCGCGTCTCCGGCCCTGCCGCCGAGCGGGTCGCCGAGATAGTGCTCGGCAAGCTCCCCAGGGTGCGTTATGCCGAATATCTGCCGTTCAGGGACGAGCAGGGCCAGGCGCTGGATCAGGGCATCGCCCTGCTGTTCAAGGCCCCCAACAGCTTCACCGGCGAAGACGTACTGGAGCTGCAGGGCCATGGCGGCCCCGTCATTCTCGACATGCTGATCCGCCGCATCCTGCAGATCGACGGCATCCGCCCCGCCCGCCCGGGCGAGTTCAGCGAGCGCGCCTTCCTCAACGACAAGCTGGATCTGGCCCAGGCCGAGGCCATCGCCGATCTCATCGAAGCCTCCAGCGAGCAGGCCGCCCGCAGCGCCATGCACTCCCTCCAGGGGCAGTTCTCCGGCAAGGTTCAGCAGTTGGTGGAGAGCCTCACCCGGCTGCGCATCTATGTGGAAGCGGCCATCGACTTCCCGGATGAAGAGATCGACTTTCTCTCCGACGGCAAGGTGGCGGGTGACCTCTACGCCATCATGTCCGAGCTGGACGACGTGCGCGGCGAGGCCAAGCAGGGTGCCCTGCTGCGAGAGGGGATGAAGGTGGTGATCGCCGGTCGCCCCAACGCTGGCAAATCGAGCCTGCTCAACGCCCTCGCAGGCCGCGAGTCCGCCATCGTCACCGAGATCGCCGGTACCACCCGCGACGTGCTGCGCGAGCACATCCATCTGGATGGCATGCCGCTGCACATCATCGACACTGCGGGCCTGCGCGATACCCAGGACAAGGTGGAACAGATCGGCATCGAGCGCGCCTGGGCCGAGATCGAACAGGCCGACCGGGTGCTGTTCATGGTGGACGGCACCACCACGGATGCGGTCGATCCCCACGACATCTGGCCGGAATTCGTTGATCGGTTGCCAAAAAACATCGGCCTCACCGTGGTGCGCAACAAGGCGGACCTGACCGGCGAGGAACTGGCACCGAGCCAGGAGCAGGGCCACGCCGTCTATCGCATCTCCGCCAAGACCGAGCTGGGGCTGCCCGCACTGCGCGAGCACCTCAAGGCCTGCATGGGCTTCCAGGGCAACACCGAGGGGGGCTTCATGGCCCGCCGCCGCCACCTGGATGCACTGGAGCGCGCCGCCGAACGGCTGCTGGTAGCCAGGGAGCAGCTTGAGGTCTATGTGGCTGGCGAACTGGTGGCCGAGGAGCTGCGCCTGGCCCAGGAGTCCCTGTCCGAGATCACCGGCGAGTTCAGCTCCGACGATCTGCTGGGCCGCATCTTCTCCAGCTTCTGCATCGGCAAGTAATGTGGTGAAAAATCAGCAATAAAAAGCAGCCATAAAGAACATAAGACATTGTAAATATTGGACTTTGTTTTTTACTGGCTGTTCTTACCTGATCTTGTTTCGTGAGAATTTACCCCGAGAGTACCCCGAAGTAACCTCTTGGGGTACTTTTGGGGGACACTCATGAAGATCAGCATCGAATACCGCGCACCGGACGCCGAAGGCAAGCGCACTGCGCGCTTAACCTACTACGCCGGCTCCTACCTTGATCCCGCCACAGGCATCCGCAAGCACAAGCGCAGCAGAGAGACCCTGGATCTCTTCCTGTACGACAAGCCGCGTACCCCGGCACAGCGGCTTCACAACAAAGAAACCCAGCGGGCAGCGGAAGCCATTCGCGCCAAGCGGCTCTTCGAATACGAGACCGGCAAACACCATCTGGATTTATCGAGCGCCCACAAGGCCAGCTTCTTTGAGTACTTCCAGGAAGTGACCGACCAAAAGGCGGCAGGCAGCAAGAGCAACTATTCCATCTGGGTGTCTACCCTCAAGCATTTGCGCCAGTACCATAAACTGCCTGATTTGACTTTCGAGGAGGTCGATCAGCTGTTCCTGGAGGGTTTTCGGCACTACCTGATGCACAAGGCCCGCACCAAAAGCGGCACGCCACTGAGCCGCAACACCCAAAGTGCCTACTTCAACAAGTTGAGGGCAGCCCTGAACCAAGCAGAGCAGGAGCGGCTGCTGATGGATAATCCGGTACGACGCGTCAAAGTCATCCAGGGAGAGAAGAACAAGCGCGTTTACCTGACCGAAGACGAGGTACGAGCCCTGGCCCAGGCCGAATGCCGCTATGACGTTCTTAAGCGCGCCTTTCTGTTCTCCTGCTGCACTGGCTTGCGCTGGTCCGACATTCACAAGCTAACCTGGGCAGAGCTTGAGCCCTTCTACGGCCATTACCGAATCGTCTTCACCCAGAAGAAGACTAGCGGCCTGCAATACCTGGATTTGAATGACATGGCGATGCAGCTGATGGGGCGCCCAGGCAAGGCAACAGAGCGGATCTTCAAGGGCCTCAAGTACTCGGCTTGGCACAACATGGAGCTCACCCGGTGGGCGTTGCAGGCCGGGATCACCAAGAAGGTCACCTTCCACAGCGCACGCCATACCTTCGCCGTCATCCAGCTTAACCGCGGCGTCGATATCTATGCCCTCTCCCGCTTGCTGGGGCACAGTGAGCTGAGAACTACCGAGATCTATGCCGACATCCTTGAATCGCGGCGCCGAGATGCCATGCTCCATTTCCCCAACGTATTGGAGTGATAGAAGATGGGACGCACCCTTGACGAGATCCTGGCCTGTGAGAAGCCTGAGGTGGTCGCAGCCGCCAGGCAGCAGGCGGAGCAGTTGCTTGGCCAGTTACCAAAAGAGGCAGAACCTGGCCAGGAAGAGCCAACAAAAGCGCCGGCGCCACCCAGCGCTGGTGTAGATGATCTTAGATAATCTAGATCGGATTTCAGGATCGCCCTGCAGCCCAAGTAGCACCTGGGTTTCGCTCAATTGGTTTGTGACCATTATCGTGAGCTTTGTGACCACTTTCGTGATGGTCTGTGACCATTATCGTGATAGCGCAGGCCGGCCTATGGTGAACCGCCCCTTGGCATGTTCATTTATTGACCAACCCAGTTCAGCCAGTTCATCCAGTGCCTTGCGGACTCGCGATTGCCGCTTGCGGTGGGTGGCCATGCTTGCCTCCTCAGGAAAGACATAAGCGACCAAGGTGTCTAATTGCACCACTCTACTCTGGCCACCATCGACCCAGGCACATAGCCGCTGATGCAACAATCTGGTGATGCTGCCATTCAGGCGCCGCACTTCTGTCATGTCGATACGAACATGACGACCAGTGCCCATAATGGCGGAGGTCAGCAAAGGATTGAGCGCCACAAAGAGCCCGTCGGTCAGGGCATCGCTGGCATAGTTCGCCAGCAGACGAAAACCGCTGCGCTGGCCAGCCACCTGCGCTATTACTGACACCTTCCACAACCGCTCGACACAGCGGCGCACCGTGTTGGTGTCACGAGGGTTGGCGTAGCCAACCTCCTTGGCCAGTTTGCGCAGGCTGCTTTTGACCACCAAGACGCGTTGCTGATTGGCGGCCCAGCGAGGCTCTAACAGGGTCCGTAAGGTGTTACCCTCCCCAGTAGCGGCAATGGGTTCGATGATGGCGCTGTAGTCCTCGATACCAGCCAGGGCAACCAGCCCCTGAAGCACGCGAAGGTCATCGGCACCCAGCGGCTCTGGCCCGGAAAACTCAATCTGATTGCCCCCACCGAATCGATACACCACATCCAGCTTGTCTCGGCGGCGCTGGCCACGAGAGATGGCTCTGAACAATCCTGGAGCCAGGCAGTGCATATGGTCGTGCCGGGCATGGGTCAATTCAAAGCAAGGCACGTTTGCCTCCCGCTCGGCGTGTTACGTCCAACCTGGCAGGGCGCAGCAGGCCATCTTCTTCTCGCACCAGCCAGCGCTCTGGTAGTGGCGGCACATAGTTGCTTTTACTAACCCCAAACCGCACGTAGCGATGGCTCTGCTGTGCCGACACGCTCAGCTGCTGCGCCTCCTTCCTGGTCATGGTGGCGAGGTAGCCCTGCCAGCGGACATTGTCTACCAGCACAGACGAACCACGGCTGGCCTGCTGCTGATCGCCAACCTCCTGGAAGGCGGCCAACTTGCTGGTGTGGTGCAAAAACAGCACGGCGCATCCCTGCCCCATGGCCAGCCGTTCCAACTGACCCAGCACCTGCGTCATGGCACAGGCCGCGTTCTCGTCGGCATTATGAAAACGCCGGAGGGTGTCGATAACGATCAACCTCACGCCCTCAGCCCAAAGGGCAATCGCTTCCAGCCATTGGCTGTCCAACAGGTTGGGGCTGGCTCCCTGAAGCGGTATCAACTTAAGGTCACGCTCAAGCACCACACGCTGCCCTGCATCAAGGTTCTGACCCAAAGCGAACAAGCGGTGGTGTAGCACCGGCAGAGGGTCCTCGGCAGGCAGGTAGAGCACAGCTCCCTGTTCCAGCTTGCCAAGATCGAGCCAGTCCGGCCCGCCGGCTATCTGCATTGCCAACTGCAGTGCCAGCATGGATTTACCGGCACCGCCTGGTGACACCAAGGCTCCGACACAGCCCACCGGCAGCCCCGGTAAGACAAAGTCGATTGGCTTGGGAGGTTCGGTAAAGGCCGCCTGAAGATCAAGAGGCCAGTGAGATGCAATAAGCTCCCGCTCCATTACAGCCTCACAGCCCGCCATGACGGGCTTGCCGCACGTGCTTAGCCACATGCTCAGTGAGCTCTGAATCTGGGGAGATACGGTGAGAGAGCAACCAGTCCAGCAGTTCATCACGCTTAAAGTAGATCTTCTTACCCTGGGGCTTGTAATGCGGCAGGCGTTTTTCGCTAGTCAGCCGGTACACATAACCAACTGACACCCCTAGCAGCTCGGCACACTCTTCGGCACAAAGCACCTCCTTCAGCGCCTGCCCTTGCTGGCGTACCAGCTGTTTCAGCTCATAAAGCTCTTTCAGAATCGTCCCATTAGGATCGCTGTAAACTGACGGATTTTGTTCGCGCATGCAGATGGTCTCCTAGTTACAAACATCAGCATGCAAGAGCGTACCGGGAGCTTGGCGAAACCCTCGTCGCTGTAGTTGTCCGATTTGGGCACCAAGAGCGTTTTTTGCGGAGGGAAACTTTCACATGTGAAAGCCATACGTAAAACTTCATCTTCATTGATGCAAAAAAAGATCGAGCTTTGTGTTGACGGAACAGAGTCTCATCATAGACACTGGCCAAAGCATCATTAACGATGACGAGAAATTTTGTGAGATTAAAGCTGCATCAAATAGCCACAATCAGCGCCGGTTATCCGTTTCGCGGCAAGATCCCTGAGCACCCCGAGGGGAGTCTGACCGTGGTGCAGATGAAAGACACCTCGTCAGTGTTTGGTGTCGATTGGTCCGGCTGCTTGCGCAGTGAAGCAACGGGCAAGAAAGCGCCGGACTGGCTGCAAACCGGGGATATTCTGGTCGCGGCGCGAGGCAATCAAAACTATGCCGTGCTGGTTGATACCCGGCATGCCCTAATGCCAGCTGTTGCAGCCCCGCACTTTTATGTGGTGCGGCCACAACCTGATGCACTGATACCGGAATTCCTTGCCTGGCAGCTCAATCAGCTGCCCTGCCAGCGTTACTTCGAACTGCATGCCGAAGGCACCCTCACCAAGAGCATTCGCCGTACCGTGCTGGAAGAGGCCCCCATCGCAGTCCCGCCACTCACCAGGCAACACGGTATCATCGCCATGGCCCATACCCTGCGCGAAGAACAGCGGTTGCTAGAAAAGCTCATCGAGAACGGCGAGCGCATGATGAATGCCATAGCCGCAGACTTATTCAACAAGGAGGTAGAGCAATGAACGAGCAGCATCAGCCTTTTGAGCAACTCAAGCAGCTAGATGAGCGAGGCATTGAATATTGGTCTGCCAGGGCTCTGTCCAAACTATTGGGCTACTCCGAATACCGCCACTTCCTGCCGGTGCTGACCAAGGCCAAGGAGGCATGTGACAACAGCGGCCTACCTGCCTCAGACCATTTCGAGGATATCCTCGCATTGGTCACTATTGGCTCAGGCGCCCAACGCGAGCTGCAGGACGTAAAGCTCTCCCGTTACGCCTGCTACCTGGTGGTACAAAATGGCGATCCATCCAAACCCGTCATAGCAGCAGGGCAAACCTACTTTGCTGTGCAAACTCGCCGCCAGGAGCTCGCCGACGACGAAGCCTTCAAGCAACTAAGGGAAGACGAGAAACGCCTATTCCTGCGCAATGAACTGAAAGAGCATAACAAGCAACTGGTCGAAGCGGCACAGCAGGCGGGTGTGGCAACAGGCCTGGATTTCGCCATCTTCCAAAACCACGGTTATCAGGGCCTGTACGGCGGCCTGGACCAAAAGGCTATTCACGCCAAAAAAGGGCTGAAGAAAAGCCAGAAGATCCTGGATCACATGGGCTCCACCGAGCTGGCTGCCAACCTCTTTCGCGCCACCCAAACAGAAGAAAAGCTGCGCCGCGATCAGGTTCAGGGCAAACGCCAGGCCAATGAAACGCACTTCGAGGTTGGCCGAAAGGTACGCCAAACCATAGCCGAGTTGGGAGGCACCATGCCCGAGAACCTGCCCACACCGGACAACAGCATCAAACAAATAGAATCTGCCGCCAAAAAGCTGCAGGACACATCGTCAGAGGATTAAGCAGTGACCGACAAAATCAACCAAGACAGCATTAACAAAGCCCTGTGGGCCGCCTGTGACACCTTTCGCGGCACCATCAGCGCCGACACCTACAAAGACTTCATCCTCACCATGCTGTTTTTGAAGTACATCTCTGATGTATGGCAAGACCACTATGACGAGTACAAAGCCCAGTACGGCGACGAGCCACAGCTCATCGAAGAGATGATGAAAAACGAGCGCTTTGTACTGCCCAAGCAATCCAGCTTCTACGCCCTGTGGGAGCACCGCCATGAACCCGGTAACGGCGAGCGCATTGACCAAGCCCTGCACGCCATTGAAGAAGCCAACGGCACCAAACTCAAAGACGCCGGCAAAAGCGTGTTCCAGGACATCAGCTTTAACACCGACAAACTGGGTGAAGAGAAGCAGAAGAACACCATTTTGCGCCACCTCTTGGAAGACTTCGCCAAGCCGGAGCTCAACCTCAAGCCCAGTCGCGTTGGCACCCTGGATGTGATCGGCAACGCCTACGAATATCTCATCAAAAACTTTGCGGCCAGCGGCGGCCAGAAAGCCGGTGAGTTTTATACCCCGCCGGAGGTCTCTGATCTGATTGCCGAGCTGCTGGCCCCCGAACCCGGCATGAGCATTTGCGACCCGGCCTGTGGTTCTGGCTCCCTCTTGATGAAGTGTGGCCGCAAGGTGGTGGCCAACCACGGCAGTAAGCAATACGCCCTCTACGGGCAGGAAGCCATCGGCTCCACCTGGTCACTGGCCAAGATGAACATGTTCCTGCACGGCGAAGACAACCACAAAATCGAATGGGGCGACACCATCGGTAACCCTAAGCTGCTGGACAAAAACGGCGAGCTGATGCTGTTTGATATCGTTACCGCCAACCCGCCGTTCTCCTTGGATAAATGGGGCCATGACGAAGCCGAGCACGACAAGTTCAGCCGCTTTCGCCGGGGTGTACCGCCGAAAACCAAAGGCGACTATGCGTTCATCCTGCACATGATTGAAACCCTCAAACCCAAAAGCGGCCGCATGGCGGTAGTGGTGCCCCACGGCGTGCTGTTCCGGGGTTCAAGCGAAGGCAAAATCCGCCAAAAGCTGATTGACGAAAATCTGCTGGACGCCGTGATTGGCCTGCCGGAAAAGCTGTTCTTCGGCACCGGCATTCCCGCCGCCATCCTGGTGTTCCGTAAAGACAAGTTCGACGACAAAGTGATGTTTATCGACGCCAGCCGCGACTTTAAGCCAGGTAAAAACCAAAACCAGCTCACCGACGACAACATCAAGAAAATCGTCGCCACCTACAACGGCGGCGCCAATGTCGATAAATACGCCTATGTGGCCAGCCTGAAAGAGATCCAGGACAACGACTACAACCTCAATATCCCGCGCTACGTCGATACCTTTGAAGAAGAGGAAGAAATTGACCTGATGGCGGTACGCGCCGAACGCGATCAACTCAAAGCCCAACTGGTTGAGTTGGAAATCGAGATGGCGAAGTATCTTGAGGAGTTGGGATACAGCTCACAAGGTGGTTTGCAATGAAACTTCCAGATAGCTGGCAAAAAAGACCTCTGGGCGAATTATTCAAAAAAATTGTAGTGGGATACGTTGGCAATGTTAACGACCATTACTGTGATGCATCGAGGGGAATTCCATTTTATCGAACGCTTAATATTCGAGATGGTTACTTTCGTCATGATGAAATTCGTCATGTCACGAAAGAATTCAATGATAAGAATAAAAAATCACAAATTGAAAATGATGACATAGTGATTGCAAGAGTTGGTGCCAATCTTGGAATGGTTTGCAAGGTAAGCGGCCTTAGCGGTATGGCAAACATGGCTAATGCCATCATTATAAAGAACAAGTCAGCGAAAAATGCCAACTCTGACTTCTACACATACTTCCTTCTTTCGCCCTATGGGAAATCACAGATATATGCAGGGGCGGCAGGTGGTGCTCAGGGTGTATTCAACACAAAACTAACTCAAGAAATTAGTGTTCCTGTTCCTCCGCTCCCCGAACAAAATAAAATCGCCCAAATCCTCTCCACCTGGGATAAGGCCATCACCACCACCGAACAACTGCTCGCCAACAGCCAGCAGCAGAAAAAAGCCCTGATGCAACAACTGCTCACCGGCAAAAAGCGCCTGCTTGACAAAAATGGTGTGAGATTTAGTGGGGAGTGGAAGTCGTACCATTTGTCTCATGTGGCTGTAATTGTGATGGGCTCATCACCTAAATCTGAAGCATACAACGAAAATGGAATTGGTCTTCCTTTACTTCAAGGAAATGCAGATATAAAAAATCGCATTTCGGCCCCAAGGATTTTTACTTCTGAAATCACAAAAGAGTGTGAAATCGGTGACATATTACTAAGCGTTCGAGCCCCTATTGGAACCGTCGCTATATCTGAGCATAAAGCTTGTATTGGTCGAGGAATAGCCGCATTGCATGCCAAGCCTAATTTTGACCAAAGCTTTATCTATCAATTCCTCCTTTGGTTCGAACCGAAGTGGGGCTCTCTATCCCAGGGAAGTACCTTCGAGTCAATAAATAGTGATGACATAAAAAATCTGAAGATTAAGGTGCCTAATTTCGTCGAGCAACAAAAAATCGCCGCCGTACTGTCCCGCGAATTCAGATAATAACTGCAACACCCATGGTGCATAGGAGAGAAGAGGCCAACTGCCGGTTCTGGTACGCTTCTTCTCGCCAAAGAAACAAAGCGGAACACCATGA
>NZ_JAPCIZ010000073.1:0-19102 GCF_027707725.1 Aeromonas sp. QDB25
CCCTCTCCAACGGGGTGGTGATCACCATTCCGGTGGGCGCCAGCAGCGCCAACAGCGAGCCGGTGCCGGTACGGGCAGACGATGCCTACCAGCAGGGTAACGAGACGCTGAGCGTCACCATCGACAAGACCAGCGGTGGCAACTACGAGCACGTGACCACCGCGGGCACCATCACCAACACCGTGGTGGATGACAGCGATGCACCGACCCTGACCCTGACCGGCGATGCCAATGTGGTCGAGGGGGGCAAGGCGAGCTACACCCTGAGCATCAGCGATGCACCGAAAACCGATCTGACCGTCAAGGTGGTGGTGGGCCATATCACCACCGACGAGGGGGATGTCCAGGCGGTGACCCGCGATGTGGTCATCAAGGCGGGCACCACCTCGGTGAGCTTCGACGTGGCGACCAAGGATGACGTCTATGCCGAGCCGGCCGAGCAGTTCCGGGTCAGCGTGAGTGAGACCAGTGGCGGTGGCTACGAGAAGGCGCCGGCGCTGCCGGGTGCGGTGACCACCACCATCACCGACGAGGATGGCAGCGATCCTAAAAATCCGTTGGATGGGGTGATAGCCCAGATTGAGGTTGATAAATCGAGCGTGGCGGAAGGTGGCCAGCTGAAGTTCACTATCAGCTTGGTTGATAAAAACGGCAATTTGGTTGCCCTTCCCGCAGGCAAGGAGGTTGTCCTCAATCTGAACTGGAGTGGCGCTGCGGCTAATGACAGTGATACTAACGGCCGCCCAGCCAGCGTGGCCATCGGTGCTAATGGCAAGGTTGAATTCACTGTTACGACAGTTAGTGACACGATTTATGAAGGCAATGAGAAGTTAACAGCTTCAATCAGCAGCGTGAAAACCAACACTGCGTTTGAAGCTATCGAGATCAACGCTACTAAAGGTAGTGCTGAGTCAATCATCACTGACGAGGCAGATCTGCCGAAGGTGAGTAGCGTGGTGGGTGACAGCGTGGCCGAAGGCAGTGCCAACACCTTCAGCGTGAGCTTGTCCAACGCCAGCACCACCGCCACCACCGTCAACCTGACCCTGGCGGGTGGCACTGCCGAGAAAGGGGTGGACTTCACCGGCACCACGGTGACAGTGGTGATTGGTAGCGTGAGCCAGAGCGTGGCCGTGGCCGCCGATGGCAGCTTCAGAGTCAGTGTGCCGGCGGGCCAGACAGGCTTCCAGGTCAAGGTCAGTACCATCGATGACACCCAGCAGGAAAGTTCGGAACGCTACAACCTGACTGCTACGGCTAATGGTTATGGCACTACTGGTACTGCAACCATTATTGACAACGATGCGCCGCCAACCGTGGTGATCAATAAACCAGCGGTGGTGTCTGAAGAGGGGTTGGCCAACGGGTTGCCTGATACCACAGGTAATACTGATACCACCAATGCGACCGTCGCCAGCGGCACTATTACCGTGGGGGATGTCGATAGCAGTAGCGTGACGGTCAGCCTCTCTGGTCCATCCGGACTCAAGTCCGGCGGGCTGGATGTGAAGTGGAGCTGGGATGCATCAGGCAAGGTATTGACCGGGTATACCGGTACCTTGGGTGGTGCGGACTATAAGGCTGTGCTTGATGTCAAACTGACCGCGCCTGCAGGAAGTACCAAAGGAGATTGGGGCTATGACGTTACTCTGAAAGGAGCACTCGATCATCCGGTGACTGGTGCCGAGGACACGCTGAGCTTCAACGTCGGAGTTTCTGTTTCTGATGGACAGAGCACGACGGTCGGTTCGCTGCCTATCACTGTTGAGGATGACGCGCCAATCGCTGGTGACATGACGGCCGTCTCTCTGGTGAAAACCAGCATCCCGGATGTGTTGACTGGCAAGTTCAGCCTGACCGGGTATGTCGGGGATAGCGGCAGCATTGATGCGGGCAAATTCACTATCACGGCACGGGGATTCGAGTCTTCGACTTCCTCTAGGCTCGTTGATGCCAAGGTCAATGCCTCCGTTGACGGGCTAGGCGTCAAGAGCACGAGCGCGCCTTATCACAACATTGATAATGAGATCGATTTCCGCAAATTTGCGGATGGTTCGAGTGTATCCGAGGAGTTGGTGATCAAGCTGGATGCGGGCACTGTGGCATATGGTGCCAAGATCGAGTTCAGCAAGATCTATGGTGGAGAACTCGAGAGCGGTGTGGTCGAGTTCTGGCGCGACGGTAAACTGGTTGCAACACAGACATTCAGCTCCAATGCTGCCAATGGTGATTATGCTGCCAACTTCCAGGTTCAGCAGGGCGGTTTTGACACCATGGTGATCAAGGCGACCGATAACGGCAAGTCGGCCAGCTGGGGTGACAACAGTGATTTTACTGTCAAGTCTATCGAGCTCCTTGGTTCCTCTACCCCGCAGGCGATTGCCTATGGTTCGGGCACGCTCGATCCGCAGTGGGGAGCTGATGGCAAAGGACGTTTCGAACTGGTCACCGGTACGGTCGAATCCGGCCTCAAGACAGTCGCAGGTCTGGCTATCGCGATCACCGCCGATGGGGCTAATACCCTGCTTGGCAAGGACAGCAATGGCACTCTGATCTTCAAGATGGAGTTCACGCCTGCAACAGGTAAATGGGAGTTCTTCCAGTATGCCGAGATGCAGCGCCCTGCTGACGGTGACATTGACTTTGCATTTAAAGCCTACGATCGCGACGGTGATGGCTCGCAAGGCAGCTTTGCGGTCAATCCGCTGGTTCGCCCCGATGTAATGGGGGTATCGAATGCCAGTGTGACTGAAGGGGGGGCTTTGCAACATGTTGTCACCCTGAGCGGAGCGACCAATGTGGCGACCGAGTACAGCCTCTCCATTGCAGGCAGCGGTGCTCATGCTGCCAGCAGTGCTGATTGGGGAGCTTTGCAGTTTACCAACGGGGTGACCTACAGCAGCACCACCGGCAAGATAACAGTGCCTGCCGGAGTATCGAGTTTCACTGTTTCGCTGAATACGGTAAACGACATGCTGCCCGAGTTTACCGAAACGCTGGCGATATCGGTGGGTGGCGTTTCCGGCACTGGCACCATAGTTGACAATGACCTTTCAGTGCGGCTCGGTGGCGGTCTGGTTGATGAGGATGGTTTGTCTGGTGGCAACGCTGGCTTGCCCGAGCCTGTCGGGACGCCGACCAGCGGCCCGCTCTCGGTAACCCAATCGCTGCAGGTCACTGATGGCAATGGTAGCAATGTATCCGGCGTTCAGCTCAAGCTGGTCAGCATCACCGGCTTGAGCGGCATTACCGGCATTGATGGTCAGCCCGTGAATGTGGTGCAGGATGGTGCAGGTCTCAAAGGTTACTTTGGAACCAACCCGGCCAATGTGGCCTTTACCGTAACGGTAGACAATAGTGCTAATCCGCCGAGCTATACCTTCACCCTGATCAAGCCGCTCAGCCACCTTGTGGATGGTCAAAGCAGCGTATTGAGCAGTCAGGATGAGTTGCGTCTCACCGTGAACTACGAGGTGAGCAAAGCTGGTTCCGACACTGCTACCGGCTCTTTCGATGTTGCCGTGCGTGATGATGTGCCGGTTGCTGTGGTCGATGATGCCACGCTTAACGTGGTGGTAGATTCGTTCCAGTTCTCCGGTGTTGAAGCGTCCTGGATCAATGTTGTAGGTGGTAAGAATCTGGAGTATTTCGATGGTCCGGATAACGACTCGGCCAATGATCAGATCCGCTGGGGTGGCAAGAATGAAGTTAAGTCAGGTTACGGATTCGCTGACAACGATGCTGCGCTGAATGGGCAGATCCCGCTCAACGAAGAGATCAAGTTGGGTACCTTTACCCACTACAACTATCCGATCTCTTCCGGTACATCGATTAGTGGTGTCACCATGAAGGCGACATTCTCGGTCACCGATTCCATGGGAAGAGTGACTCCCGTGACTGTCACCATCAACTTCAATCACAACGAAACGCCAAACGATGGGGCCGATCCGCGAGATATCATCACTATCGGAACTGCGACCGCGAGCTTCAACTTTGAAGGCAAGGTCTACAGTCTTGAGGTGCTGGGCTTCCGCGATACCGGTGGCAACGTAGTGAAGACTATCTACACCAACGAAAATGCCAGCAACAGCTTCGATCTGATCGTCAAGTTGGTAGAGGGTTCTGGTTATCAGTTGCCACAGACTACAGGTAATGTGCTGGCCAACGATCTTGCCGGTGCTGATGGTGGTTTGAGTGTCATTGGCTACGGAGTAGGCAGCAGCTCGACCACCTATACCAATGGTGCGGGTACCCAGGTAGTTGGTCTGTACGGCGTGCTGACCATTCTGGCCAACGGTGCCTATACCTATCAGGTCACCAAGAATGGCAGCCAGATCCCGGCTGATGCGCGCGAGGTGTTCAGCTACAGCGTGCGGGATGGCGATGGCGACACTACCAACAGTACTCTGACCATCAGCGTCAATCCGGTGGACAGCAACGGGGTTCCGGTCCATCTGCCGCTGACGGTAGATGGTACCGACCTCAACGACTCCATCGTAGTGCGCAATGGTGAGAATGCGGTTAACCCTGACCGCCTGGATGTTGCCTTCGGCGGTAATCTGCTGGGCGAGATCACCACCAGTAACGGCGGTACAGACCATGTGCATACCGGCACAAGTTACAACAAGGGGAGTGTCGACCAGATCGTCAGCAGCGGTGCAGGTAATGACCATATCGAAACCGGCAGCGGCAACGATGTGATCTATGCAGGCAAAACCGGGGCTGATGGGTTTGGTACTGACGATTCGTTGCAACTGACGGTCGATCAGCTCAAGGCTCACCACATCATGACAGGCAGCTTGTCTGGCACTGATGCCATGCTCGATGGCGACGGGCTGTTGCTGAGTGTTGATGTCAGTAGCCGGCAAGCGGATGTGGTCAATGGTGGTAGCGGCAATGACAAGATCTACGGGCAGTCAGGTTCCGACATCCTGTTTGGCGGTACCGGTGACGACTATATCGATGGCGGCAGTCACAACGATGCGCTGCGTGGTGGTCTGGGGAACGATATCCTGATCGGCGGGCTCGGCAACGATGTGATGCGTGGTGACGGCGGTTCAGATACTTTTGTCTGGAACAAGGGGGATACCGTATCCGGCTCTCTGACCAAGGATTACATCATGGACTTCAACAAGGGGTCAGGCAGTGTCAATCTTTCGGAAGGCGACAAGCTGGATCTGCGCGATCTGCTGGATCACGATGGTTCTCACAATCAGAACGATCTGAAGAGCCTGCTCTCGGTGTTCCAGGATAACGAAGGGGTGCACCTGCAGGTCAAGGAGAGCAGCACGGCCTCTGTTACCCAGGAGATCGTGTTGATGAACCACACTTTCGACAGTCTGACGGGCGGTTCAGGGACGACTGCCAACCAGGTGATCGATTTCATGTTGCAAAACAACATGTTGGATATCAACAAGTAACAGCCAAGCGGGCTGGGCAAAAGCGGCAGAGTAATCTGCCGCTTTTTTTATGGGGGATTTTTGGGTGGATGGGCGCAGACGAGGGGGAGGGCAATGCAAGAAGAAGATAAAAAAGGGCGCTCTTCAAGAGAAGGGCGCCCGGGGTAGACGGGATGATTGCCAGAGGATCAGGCGTTGACCCCTGCCAGGCGGGAGCCGCGCTGGAAGCAGTTGGCCAGCAGCAGCAAGGTGGTGACACCGACGGTGCCGAGCACCAGCCAGGGCAACCAGGGTTGCCCCTGGGCCATGGCGTAGTCGTGCAGAGCACCGCCCCCCACGTAACCCGTCATGCCCCCGAGCGCCAGCCCCAGTCGGCTGAAGCCCATGTAGCTGCCCCGCGCCCCCGGTTGTGCCAGCTTGGTCATCAGGGTTTCCCGCGCCGGCTCGGCGATGACGATGCCGAGATAGAAGCAGGCGAGCAGCAGGAAGACGGCGGGCAAGGTGGTGGCAAAGGCCACCAGCCCGATCCCCGTGGTCATCAGCAGCACCCCCGCCATCAGGCGGTTCTCCAGCTTGAAGTGGCGCTCGCCGAACCGGGCAAGGGGGTAGAGCAGGGCCAGGGAGATGGCCGTCTCCAGGGTGTACATCCAGCCCACCGCCGTGGTGCTGCCTGCCATCTGTTTGACGAGAATGGGGAAGATCAGCATGACCTGCACCCAGAGCGCGTAGTAGCCGCTTAAGATCAGCACCAGTCGGCAGAAGGCCTTGTCCGCCAGCACCTGGCCGAGGCCGTCCCGGATCGGCGTCGGGCGCACCGAAAGCTTGTAGGGGGGCAGGATCAGCAGGTTGCACAGGGCGGCGCAGACGAAGAGGCCGGCACCCAGCAGGCAGACATATTCAAAATCGAAGTTGAGCAGCCAGCTGCCGAGCAGGGCTCCCACCACGGCGCCGGCGCTCTCCAGCATCATCAGCAGGGAGATGTAGCGACCCCGCTCCCGTGGCCGGGTGAACTTGATCACCAGGGCGGCGCGGGGGGGATCGAACAGGCAGCCACCCAGCCCCGAGATGATGCAGGAGAGGATCAGTTCCAATCCGCTCTGGGCATAGGCCAGGCTGGCAAACCCCAGCGCCCGCAGCAGCATGCCGCAGACGATGAGGGGGCGCGCCCCGAACTTGTCGGCGAGGGAGCCGCCAAAGACCCCCAGCCCTTGCTGGGTAAGCTGACGCAGCCCCAGTGCCAGTCCGATCACACCGGCGGCCCAGCCCAGTTGGTCGACGAAGCGCAGGCTGATCATGGGCATCACCACGAAGAAGCCCAGGATCACCAGCAGGGAATCCAATGCCAAGAACCACCGCCCCAACCGCCTCGCCCGATCCACCATGACCCTGATACCTCTGTTTGCTTCGCTGATATTGTTGTCTTTCTTGCCCGAACGGCGCCGTCACCAAACAGAGCCAAGGGGGATGACAACTCCCTGGCTCGGTGGCGTTCAGCCGGTTCATGACGATTGATGCTGCTATTCTGGTGGGGCTCCAGATATAGTGGTAGCCGACAACTGGCTATATTTCATATTGGATTTGGTTATGGCTATGACCCTCGACGATTTGCAACTGCTGCTGGATGTGGCCAACCGTGGCAGCTTCAGCAAGGTGGCCGCCATTCGCGGCTGGTCACAACCCATGGTGAGCCAGCGCATTGCCGTGCTGGAGCAGGAGCTGGGCCAGTCCCTGTTCCGTCGCCATCGTCGGGGGGCCACCCCGACCCCGGCCTGCGAGCAGTTTCTGCCTGCCGCGACCGCGGCCCTGAGCGCACTGGAAGGGGGGCGGCTGGCGATGCAGGGGGCGCCTGCATTGCCGCAGATCCGGCTCTCCTGCCTCCCCTCCCTGACCACGGCGGTGTTCGGCCCCCTGCTGCTGGCCCTGGTGGACGAGACCTTCGAGATCCGCTGCAACACGGATCACTCTGGCATCATCATGCAGGAGTTGCTGACCGGCGAGACCGACGTGGGCTTCATTCTCAAGTGCCCTGCCATCGCGGGCATCCAGCTCGAACTGCTTTACCGTTCCCCCATCATCGCCGTGGCCTGCGCCACCCACCCGCTGGCCGGGCGGCAGGGGCTGACCCTGCAGGACATTGCCAACGAGCGGCTGGCGCCCCAGCAGTGGGGGACGGGCTGCGACGAGCTGATCCTGCAGTTGCGTCTGCTGCGTCAGGTGGCGAGCCCGCTGCACGCCATCCAGCCAGCAAGTGCGGCGCGGGAGCTGGCGCTGGAGCACGGCTTCATCACCCTGATGCCGGCGCTCGCCATCACCCGGGATCTGGAGTTCGGTCGCTTGGTGAAGCTGGACGTGGTGGATCTGCCACCGGATCACTGGGACGTGATGATGGCCTGGCGCAGCGGCAAGCGCCCCAATCCCGCCAAGGAGCGGGTGCTGGAGGCGGCCCGTACCCTTGCCCGGCGCTGGTCGGGCAAGCGGACATAAAAAAGCGCCGGACCAGGCCGGCGCTCTTCGCTTATTCCCCTTGATGCCCGCTCAGACTCAGTAGCTGGCCTTGAGGGCGACGCCGGAGAAGGCGCTGAACCCGCTCAGCTGCACATGCCAGGTCCCCGCCTTGGGGGCGTTCAGGGTACAGGTTTCGGCATTGCCGCTCTTGTAGGGGCGGCAGTCATAGCTGCTGGCGGTCGGCGCGCTGCCGAACTTCACGTAGAGATCCGCATCCCCGCTGCCGCCGCTGCTGGTCACCACCAGCTGGCTTCTGCCGGCGGGCACCTCGACGGTGAAGTTCAGCTTGCCCCCCTTGGCGGCGGTGAGATTGCTCACCGGTACCCCGTTTTGCAGCACGCTGCCCGGTTGGGGCGTGGTGCCGCCGCAGGTGGCATTGACCCCGACGGCGGTGAAGGCGGCTGCCACGTCGCTCACGCTGTAGCCGAGATCTGTGGCGGCCCTGGTTACCCCGCACGCCCCCTGATCGAAGGTGGTGTTGGGGCCCCAGTAGAGGCGGTTGGCCAGCACGAACACCTCGAACGCCTTGCGGGTTTGCCAGCCGCTGGTGTTGGCCAGCAGGTAGAAGGCGCGGTTGTAGACCCCGGAACTGTGGTGCACGTCGATGCCGTCATAGTAATCGCTGGCGTGGCCGATGGACTTGCCGTCCCGGGCCGGGTCCTCGAAGTAGCGCAAGGAGCCGTTGCCCTTGAAGATCTGGGCCCCCACCAGCCAGTCGTTGCTGCCCTTCATGTAGTATTCGGCCGCTTCCCCCGCCATGTCGGAGAAGGCCTCGTTGATGCCGCCAGACTGACCGGAGTAGACCAGTCCTGAGTTCTGCTCGGTGAAGCCATGGCTCACCTCGTGGGCTGCCACATCCAGGCTTACCAGTGGATAGAAGGTGGTGGCCCCGTCGCCGAAGGTCATCTGGCTGCCGTCCCAGAAGGCGTTCTCGTAGTTGCGGCTGTAGTGCACCCGCATCTTGAGCTTGAAGCTCAGCGGCGCCGTGTTGTACCAGTTGCGGTACATGTCGAACACCACGTTGCCGAAGTAGTGGGCATCGTTGAGAGGAGAGTAGGCACCGTTGATCTCCTTGACCGTGTTCTCCGGGCAGGTGAACTGGTGGATGGTGCCCCCCGTGGTGCCGTGATTCATGTTGAGGGTGTCCACGTTGGTCCCCGTCATGCGGCAGTTGTCATCCACCTGGAGGGGGCCAAAGTCGGCGCCGTAGAAATACTTGCCGGTCTTGACGTTGCCCCCCGGGCCGGTGGCGTCCTTGTGGTTGATCCCCTCCCAGCGTTTGAGCTCGCTGCCGGTCTGGGCGTCGATCATCACGAAGGGGCGGCTCGGTTCCTTGCTGGCGGCGAGCCAGGAGACCAGATAGACCAGTCTGGCCTGGCCGGTCTCATCCTGCATCACGAACAGCTTGACCTGTTCGTTGCTCCCCTTGGCACCGCTGCGAGCCTGGCGTGCGGCGTCGCTGGCGGAGAGGGCTACGGCCGGGCCCGTCAGGTCGGCATCGATCTTGCGCAGCATGGTGCCGGACACCTGATTGACCTGGCCCCCCAGCGCCTGATCGGCCACCAGAACCTGGCCCCACACCGGAATCCCCTGCCAGGTCTGCTCATAGCGTATCCGCTGCTGGCCATTGGGCAGCGTCACCGCCCGCACCTTGCGAAACTCGCCATCCCCGGCGCCAAGGGCGCCAATCTTGGCGGCGCCGCTCACCGCAGCGGTCAGGTCGGAGACCTGGTTCACTTCCACCTGTTCTGCCGCCATGGCGGCGCTTCCCCAGCAGGCCAGCATGACGGCCAAATAGACTTTGTTCATCTCGTCTTTCCTTAGTCGATGAAGATTACACGCCGGGTCCGTTGCCCGGCGCTCTTACACTAGTGGGAAGGGGTAAAATAACGGCCTGTCATTTGTCACAGGGCAGCGAAAACAGATAGCACGATTCACTTTTACAGCGTCAATCATCCACAAATACTGGTAATGGCAGCATGTTGAACCGCTGTGAGGGGTGATTGATGACCTTGGGATCAAGGTGCCCGCATGGGGATCGCCATATGGGGGTTGCCAGGGGGGAAGCCGGTTGAAAAGTCCTTGGCAAACAAGGGATTGATTGACTACATTGGCTCCCATGACGGCAGATGGCCGGAGTGGAACCGGGGAGGAGTGGCGATGTTTTCATGGCAACTGGATGACGAGCTGGCGCTCCTGTTCCTGCAACCCGACATGGCCAGCGAGCTGTTTCGCCTCTGTCAGCGCAACCGCGACTACCTCTCCCAGTGGCTGCCCTGGGTGCCCCACATCCAGCAGCCCGCCGACAGCGCCACCTTCATTCGCCACGCCATCGAGAAGTTTGCCCGGGGGGAGGGGCTGACCACGGCCATCGAGTATCAGGGGGAGGTGGTCGGCGTCATCGGTTACAACCAGATCGATCAGGATCTCGGCAAGGTGACCATCGGCTACTGGCTGGCGGAGCGCTGGCAGGGGCACGGCATCATCACCCGGGCCTGCCAGGCCCTGATCCATCACGCCTTCGAGGAGATGGGGATGGAGAAGGTGGAGATCAGCGCCGCCCTCGAGAACGAGGCGAGCCGGGCCGTGTGCGAGCGGCTGGGAATGACCCAGGAGGGGATCACCCGGCGGGCGGAGCGGCTGGCGGACAGGGTGGTGGATCATGTGCACTACGGCCTGCTGCGGGACGAGTGGCTGAGGCTGAGGGATCTCTGATGACCTTCCTGTCCGCTTCCAACCTCCTGAGGGCGAGATGACGACGCTGCCCCACATTGCCACCCCTCGCACCCGGCTGACCGTTCTGACCCCGGAGCGGGCCTGCCTGATGGTGGATTTCTATCTGCGCAATCGCGCCCACCTGTCCCCCTGGGAGCCCAGGCGGGAGGAGAGCTTCTACACCCTCGCCCACTGGCAGACCCGCTTGCGCGACGGTTACGGCCACTATTTCGAGGGCAGTGCCGTGCAACTGGTGGCGCTCGATCCCAGGGGAGAGCGGGTGCTCGCCACCTGCAATTTCACGAACATTGTGATGGGCATGTTCAAGGCGTGCCACCTGGGCTATGCCATCGACAAGGAGCACGAGGGGCAGGGCCTGATGCAGGAGGTGGTGGCCGCCGGCATCGATCACCTGTTCCGGGAGCGGGGCCTGCATCGCATCATGGCCAGCTACATGCCCGCGAACCTGCGAAGCGGCGCGCTCCTTGAACGGCTGGGGTTCGAGCAGGAGGGATACGCTCGGGACTATCTGATGATCAACGGCCGCTGGGAGGACCACGTCCTCACCGCGCTCATCAACCCCGCTGGCTAGCAGAGCCGTTGTCGAAAGGGGGCTGGCGGGTGACCGCCATCGCTTTTTCACTGCAAGATCGCACTATCTGTACGCCTCTCATACCCCTGGGGATAAAAGCGTGTAAAATTGCGCCCTGAATTTTCCCGGCCGGCAGACGCAGGCCGCGACTCCATACATGCAAGGCAGACATTGTGACAGAAGTAGATAGATTCGCGGACATTCGCCCCTATCGCGATGAAGAAGTACCGGCTGCCATCGAGCGGCTGATCCAGGATGACGAGTTTATCGGCGCCATCGCCAAATACCGCTTCGGTTCCCTGATGAGCTGGCTGGGTTGGGCCATTCGCCCGCTGATCCGCCAGTTCCTGCGCCACAAGTGGGCCAAGGTCAGCACCATCCATCAGGTACAGATGGGGGTGACCCGCTACATGACCCGGATGATCGCCACCTCCACCCAGGGGGTGAGCTTCTCCGGGCTCGAACACCTCAAGAAGGAGCAGGGCTACCTGTTCGTCTCCAACCACAGGGACATCGCCATGGATCCGGCGTTCGTCAACTGGGGGCTGCACACCCACGGGTTCGATACCGTGCGCATCGCCATCGGCGACAACCTGCTGCGCAAGCCCTGCGCCACCGAGCTGATGAAGCTCAACAAGAGCTTCATCGTCAAGCGCTCCGCCAAGGGGCCGCGGGAGATGATGAAGGCCCTCGGCGAGCTGTCGGCCTACATCGGCCAGTCGGTGCACGAGGGGCACTCCATCTGGATCGCCCAGAAGGAGGGGCGCGCCAAGGACGGGGATGACAAGACGGATCCGGCCATCCTCAAGATGTTCTACGTGGACGGCAAGAAGCAGAAGATCGAGTTCGTCGACTACATGCGCAGCCTCAACATCGTGCCGGTGAGCATCAGCTACGAGCTGGATCCCACCGACAAGGCCAAGGCGCGCGAGCTCTACGAGAAGTCGGTCAACGGCAGCTACGAGAAGGGCGAATTCGAGGACATCGAGAGTATCGTCGCGGGCATCGTCGGCCAGAAGGGGCGGGTACATGTCTCCTTCGGCGCCCCCATCACCGAGGGCTTCAGCGATCCAGACGAGCTGGCGGCGCTCATCGACAAGGCGATCTGGAGCAGCTATCGCCTCTTCCCAGGCAACTACCTCGCGGCGGATGTGCCCGGCAAGGCCAGCACCATAGAGCAGAGTGCCTTCCTGACTCGTCAGTCCGAGGTGCCACAAGAGCACAAGGCCATCTGGCGCGCCATGTACGCCAAGCCGGTGGAAAACGCCGGCAAGGTTTGAATGGCACCGCTTTTGAGCGGGTGATGGAAAAAATACGGGAGCAGATGCTCCCGTTTTTGCGTCTGGTCAAAGTCGGGGGAGATTGGGTAGTGAATAATATTGTTTCAACTGGTACGATCATCGGGTAAATGGGCGAGTATCTCTTGGCAGGGGCGGACGAGTATGCAACAGTGACTCGGCGCCATCGGCTTGGAAGCGACAGCGCCCCCGTCTGCACGGATGGCAGACGAGACGATAAAAGGACCTTTAATGGTCCTTTTTCATTGGTGCACAAAGATAGACCACAGATATACCTAAGGATGCGAACCTCATGATCACCGGCAGTCTGGATACCTTGCAACGCACCCCCTTGCCCGCCCCCCTGAACCGTATCGTGGCCGAGGTGGTGCAAAGCGTCGAACGCTGGCTGCACGCCCCCCTCGGCAAGCAGGAGGTCGACGGCCTCACGCTGTTCTGCCTGGTGAGCGAGGATCTGACAGAGCCGGTGGCGGATCGCCGGGGCGAGTTTCATGAGCAGTATCTGGACATCCAGCTGCTGCTGCGCGGCGAGGAGTGGATCGGCGTGGGCCCTCACGCCTACAGCCGGGACGGTGCTGACCATCCTCACCCCGATCTCTGGTTCGTCGATGACGAGCAGACCAGTTATCTGGCGTTGCAGCCCGGCGACTTCGCCATCTTCTGGCCGGGAGAACTGCATCGCCCCCTCTGTACCCTGACGACCCCAGGTCCGGTCAAGAAGCTGGTCGTCAAGGTTCACCAGTCGCTGCTGACCTGCGCCTGAGTGGTAACCGGGGCCTGGAGTCCCGAGTGATTGGGCCAACAGAGGCCCGTTGCGAATCGCTGATTCGACGCGCGCGCCAGACGAACGGTCTGCGCCCAACGATTTGAAAAATTGGACGCACCCTCCTGCGACCATAAGCCCCCGGCAGGGGAATCCCATCCATCGCTGGATGACACGACACTGTCGGCGTAAAGCCGAAGCACAGGAAGATGTAGAACATGAGCAAGTTGGTATTGATCCTTAACTGCGGTAGCTCTTCCCTGAAATTTGCCGTAATGGACGCTGAAACGGGCGAGGACATGCTGTCCGGCCTGGCCGAATGCTTCAATCTGGATGACGCACGTATCAAATGGAAACTCCACGGGGTCAAGGGCGACGCCATGCTGGGCGCCGGTGCTGCGCACCAGGAAGCCCTCGACCACATCGTGGGCCACATCCTGCCCCAGGATCCCGCCTTGGCCGATCAGCTGGTCGCCATCGGCCATCGCATCGTGCACGGCGGTGAGCAGTTCTCCCGCTCCGTGCGCATCGATGACGGCGTGATTGCCGGTATCGAGGCCGCCATTCCGTTCGCCCCCCTGCACAACCCGGCGCACCTCATCGGCATCCGTGCCGCCCTCAAGGTGTTCCCGGCCCTGGCCGACAAGAACGTGGCCGTGTTCGACACCGCCTTCCACCAGACCCTGCCAGAGGAAGCCTACCTCTACGCGCTGCCCTACAAGCTCTATCGCGAGAACGGCATCCGTCGTTACGGCGCCCACGGCACCTCCCACCGCTTCATCGCCGAAGAGACCGCCAAGGCGCTGGGCAAACCGCTCCATGAGCTCAACATCATCAACTGCCACCTGGGCAACGGTGCCTCCGTCTGCGCCATCAAGAACGGCGAGTCCGTCGACACCTCCATGGGGCTGACCCCGCTGGAAGGGCTGGCGATGGGCACTCGCTCCGGTGACATCGACCCTGCCATCGTCTTCTTCATGCACGACAACCTGGATTACAGCGTGGACAAGATCAACCAGGTGCTGACCCGCGAATCCGGCCTGCTGGGCATGACCGAGGAGAGCAGCGACTGCCGTTACGTCACCACCAACTACGCTATCGATGCCGGTGCCAAGCGGGCGCTGGATGTCTTCACCTATCGCGTTGCCAAGTACGTCGGTGCCTATGCTGCCGCCATGGATGGTCGCCTGGACGCCCTGGTGTTCACCGGCGGCATCGGCGAGAACGCCGCCATGGTGCGCGAGATGGTGCTGGCCCGACTGGCCCTGCTCGGCTTCAAGATCGACAAGGAGGCCAACAACGCAGCCGTACTGGGCGGTGAAGGCCCCATCACCGTCGAAGGCAGCCGTCTGGCCCTGGTGATGCCCACCAACGAAGAGCTGGTGATCGCCCGTGATGCCCTGAGCCTGGTCGGCTAAGGCACCCTCTGGTGACGACAACGCCCGGCCCCTGCCGGGCGTTGTCGTTTCGGCGATAGTGATCGGCCTGTCATTTGACATGGGGGACCAGATGCGTACCCTGACCGCTGTGTGATATTGCGGAGGTAACGATGAAAGAGATGTTTTTCAACTGGTTGTCAGGCCTGGGGGTCGATGTGACCCCCATGATGGCCCTGGTGATTGCCCTGGGGTTCATCGTGCTGACCGCCATGGTGCTGCACCTGGTGCTGCACCGCATCCTGCTGGTGCGCCTGGTGGGGCTGCTTGGCAAGACCAAGCAGATGTGGCTGCCGCCCCAGTTGCAGCAGCGCCTCTTCTACCGGCTCGCCTTCGTGTTCCAGGGCGCCGTACTGCTCGGTCAGGCGGAGATCTGGCTGCCCAAAGCGTCCGAGAGCCTGGCGCTTATCGAGTTGCTGGCCCAGCTCTGGATCCTGCTGTTCCTGCTGCTGGCCCTGTTCGCCCTGCTCGACTGCCTGCTCTCCCTGAGCCGGCATACCCGGCTTGGGCGGGATCTGCCCCTGCGCGGCATCTTCCAGGGGGTGAAACTGGTGGCCAGCATCCTGGTGGGCATCCTGATGATCGCCCTGCTGCTCGGCAAGTCGCCCCTCTTCCTGTTCAGCGGCCTGGGGGCCATGACCGCGGTCCTGATGCTGGTGTTCAAGGACCCCATCCTCGGCCTGGTGGCGGGTATCCAGCTCTCCGCCAACCGCATGCTGAGCGTCGGTGACTGGTTGCAGATGGACAAGTACGGGGCGGACGGCGAGGTGACCGACATCGGCCTCACCACGGTCAAGGTGTCGAACTGGGACAAGACCATCACCACCATCCCTACCTATGCCCTCATCTCCGACTCCTTCAAGAACTGGCAGGGGATGACCGAATCCGGCGGGCGCCGCATCAAGCGCAGCGTCAACATTGACATGACCAGCGTGCGCTTCCTCACCTCGCAGGAGCAGTTGCAGCTCAAGCAGGCCAGGTTGCTGGCGCCCTACCTCAGCCGCAAGGAGCAGGAGCTCAGCAGCTACAACCAGCAGCTCAGCGATGCCATCAGCTGCCCCATCAATGGTCGCCACCTCACCAACCTCGGCACCCTGCGCGCCTATCTGGACGCCTACCTGCGGGCTCATGCGGGCATTCGCAAGGACATGACCCTGATGGTGCGCCAGTTGGCACCGACCACGGACGGCCTGCCGCTGGAGATCTACTGCTTCACGGCGACCACCGCCTGGGCCGAGTATGAAGGGATACAGGCTGATATTTTCGACCACATATTTGCGATAATTGAGCAATTCCATCTGCGTTTTCATCAGTCGCCAACCGGTTATGACATGCACAGTTGGAAAAACGGCTGATCCCGCTTATGACAAGGTGCCGCGGCGCAGCGCGGCACCGTATTTAATCACCGACCCGTCAGCACGTGGCGGTTGAAATTTGCATGGCAGAGGAGAAAAATGGCGGCCTTCTCTTCGCCCCGGGCGCGCCCGTCGCCTCCGCGCTGGCCAGAGTGCTGAACCACCCCCTTTATCACAGGAAAGTTATGAAGCTCCTCCACAACACGGCGGCCGCACTGTGCTGCTCCCTGATCCTGGCCGCCATGCCCGCCCTCGCCATCGAATATGCCCTGCCCGCAGCCAACAGCCGCCTGGTGGGGGAGAACCTGGACTACGTGGTGTCCCCGGAAGAGGCGGGCCAACCCCTGGAAGCGGCAGCGGCCAGATTCCAGCTCGGCTTGACCAACATGCTGGAAGCCAACCCCAAGGCAGACCCCCTGCTGCTGCAGGCGGGCGAGAAGCTGGTGGTGCCGCATCAGCTGATCCTGCCGGATGCCCCCCGTGAAGGCATCGTGCTGAACGTCGCCGAGATGCGCCTCTACTACTACCCCAAAGGCAAGAAGGTGGTGGAAGTGCTGCCGATTGGCATCGGCCAGCTCGGCACCGACACCCCGGAAGACTGGGTGACCAGCGTGCAGCGCAAGAAGGCGGGCCCGACCTGGACCCCGACCGCGAAGATGCACGCCGAGTACGCCGCCCGTGGCGAGACCCTGCCCGCGGTCTGGCCGGCCGGTCCGGACAACCCCATGGGGCTGTTCGCGCTCTACATCGGCAAGATGTACGCCATCCACGGCACCAACGCCCAGTTCGGCATCGGCCTGCGGGTGAGCCACGGCTGCGTGCGTCTGCGCAACGACGACATCGAATACCTGTTCAAGCAGGTCCCGGTCGGTACCCGCGTCCAGTTCGTGAACCAGCCCATCAAGGCCTCTGTCGAGCCGGATGGCCGCCGCTACCTGGAAGTGCACCAGCCCCTCTCCCGCAACCAGGAGGAGTTCAACTCCAGCCTGCCGGCCCCGCTGCCCATGTCCACCGCCGTGACCCGCTTCATCGCCCACGCGGACAGCGACTCCCAGCTGGTCAAGCAAGCCCTGGAGCAGCGCAGCGGCATGCCCATCGCCATCAACCGCTGATCCCGCCCGTCGGTATCCCGAGCCCCGGCCACTGTCGGGGCTTTTTTATGGCGCGGGGGAGGGGATCATCAGGGTAAACCCTTGGCAGAGCGGGATAAAATCCGGCCTTATTGCAATTGAGTGGTTGCTTGGTTAGGTGTTAAACGTTTTCCATGTGTTTTTTATTTGTTAAAAGTGGTTGTGGTCCGGCGATCTGCTGATTACTCTAGGCCGGTTTTTTTAAGGAAGAGTCCGTCGCAAGAACGGGCACAGACGTCACATAACGGAGTTTTGAATGACAGCTAGCACCCCCATGCTCATCACCTTTCTGGTGTACATCCTCGGGATGGTGTTGATCGGCTTCATCGCCTATCGCGCCACCCGTAACTTTGACGACTACATTCTCGGCGGCCGCCGGATGGGGAGCTGGGTGACCGCCCTCTCCGCCGGTGCCTCCGACATGAGTGGCTGGCTCTTGATGGGCTTGCCAGGCGCCGTCTTCATCGGCGGCATCTCCGAGAGCTGGATCGCCATCGGCCTCATCATCGGCGCCTACTTCAACTGGCGCTGGGTGGCCGGTCGGCTGCGGGTTCACACCGAGAAGAACCGCAACGCCCTGACCCTGCCGGACTACTTCACCTACCGCTTCGAGGACAAGAGCCGGGTGCTGCGCATCCTCTCCGCCCTGGTGATCCTGCTGTTCTTCACCATCTACTGCGCCTCCGGCGTGGTGGCCGGTGCCCGCCTGTTCGAGAGCACCTTCGGCATGAGCTATGACACCGCCCTCTGGGTCGGCGCCGCAGCCACCATCACCTACACCTTCTTCGGCGGCTTCCTCGCGGTGAGCTGGACCGATACCGTGCAGGCCACCCTGATGATCTTCGCCCTCATCCTCACCCCGGTGTTCGTCATCATCGCCGTGGGCGGCATCGACACCGCCATGGTGCAGGTGGCGGCGCAGAACGCCAGCAACCTCGACATGTTCAAGAACCTGGACTTCATCGCCATCATCTCCCTGATGGCCTGGGGCCTGGGCTACTTCGGCCAGCCCCACATCCTGGCGCGCTTCATGGCGGCGGACTCCCACCACTCCATGGCCAGCGCCCGTCGCATCAGCATGACCTGGATGGTGCTTTGCCTGGGCGGCGCCGTGGCCATCGGTTTCTTCGGCCTCTCCTACTTCTCCACCTTCACCGAGCAGGCGGGCGGCGTGACCACCAACCCGGAGCGCGTCTTCATCGAGCTCTCCAAGATCCTGTTCAACCCCTGGATTGCCGGCGTGCTGCTCTCCGCCATCCTGGCGGCGGTGATGAGTACCCTCAGTTGCCAGCTGCTGGTCTGCTCCAGCGCCATCACCGAGGATCTCTACAAGCCCTTCCTGCGCAAGAACGCCTCCCAGAAAGAGCTGGTGTGGGTCGGCCGCGCCATGGTGCTGCTCATATCCCTCATCGCCATCGCCGTGGCCGTGAACCCGGAGAACCGGGTGCTGGGGCTGGTAAGCTACGCCTGGGCCGGCTTCGGTGCCGCCTTCGGTCCCGTGGTGCTGCTCTCCGTGCTCTGGTCCCGCATGACCCGCAACGGCGCCCTGGCGGGCATGCTGACCGGTGCCCTGACCGTCATCATCTGGAAGCAGTTCGGCTGGCTGGGTCTGTACGAAATCATCCCGGGCTTCCTGTTTGCTACCCTGGCTATCGTGCTGTTCAGCCTGTTGGACAAGGCCCCCTCCAAGGCCATGCAGGATCGCTTCGCAGAAGCCGAGCAGGAGTTCCAGAGCCCTATGGCAGACGCCATCGCGGCAAAATAACCCCCGCCTCGACGACAAAAGCCCCGCAACTGCGCAATGCTGTTCACTTAAGCGGAGCCGCATTGCGATTTACCGGAAAACGGGTCTTTGATATCTTCACCGCCCTGGGTCTCGATGGCCTGGGGCGTTTTTCTATGAACATGA